>LJCR01000784.1 GCA_001399705.1 Kouleothrix aurantiaca | reverse complement strand
TCGCTGCCGATAGGCTCGGCGGCTGCGGCGGCAAGGCGGCTGTTTTTCGCTTCCATACGGAATCATATAATCCACAGATTGCGCAGATGCCACAGATTATAACAATCCTGTGAGAACCGCAAAGCCAAGAACCGCAGAACCGCAGAACCGCAGAACCGCAGAACCGCAGAACCGCGTAGGGGTTTAGGGTCTGGGGTTTTGGGATTAAGCTTAAAACCTGCGACTTGTAAACCTGCAAACCTGCAAACCTGCAAACCTGCAAACCTGCGAACCTGCAACCTGTGAACCTGTAAACCTGGAACCTGTGAACCTGCAACCTGTGAACCTGCAACCTGTGAACCTGCAACCTGTGAACCTGCAAACCTGCAACCGCATCTATGTCATCTGTGGCTCATGACTATCAAATCTTCGTGCCTTCGTGTCTTCGTGGTTTGGTTCTCATATTCTTGAGAAAGGGTTGACATTCCCAATGAAATAAATTAGAATGATTATAAGTTTGTGAGGTAAAGAAACAGCGTATGGCATCGCGCACGCAACAACTGAATAGTCTGCTGGCCCGGCTCGAAGCCGGCGGCAAGCGCGTTACGGCGCAGCGCGCGGCTGTGTGCGAGGCGCTGCTGGCGCAGGGCGGGCATCCCACCGCCGCCGATGTCTGGGGGCGCGTGCAGGAATTGCACCCCTCGATCAGCCAGGCGACGGTGTACAACACGCTGGGCGCACTGGTTGATCTGAATCTGGTGCGGGCGCTCGACATTGGCGGCGAAGATCACGTCCACTACGACATGTGCGTCGATCCGCATGTCAATGTCGTCTGCACCGGCTGCGGCGCAATTGCCGATGTGCACACCGACACGCTTGAAGCGCTGCTGGGCCTGGTGGGCGCGCGCAGCGGCTACCGGCTCGCGCCGCAGGATGGCATTATTGTCTATGGCCTGTGCGCAGACTGCGCCGCCCGGTAGCGGTTTCTTTCCAGGCAGTTACGGCCTGGCTATGCGCACGACAGGCCGGCGCGCTACACTTACAGAATAATGGCTTCTTCGGCCAGGTATTTAGAATCATTCTTAGTATCTACTAACACCGCAGGTTCGATGCTGCGAATACGTTTTGCGAAAGGCAGGTATTCATGATTACACCCGACCGGCCGCTGGCCCTGGGCGACCGCCCAGCCGACCAGATGCGCACTGCCGCACCCGCCCCATTGCAGCTTTCCGATGAAGAAGCCGAAATCGCCCAGCTTCCCTGGATGATCCGCCTGACCGTCACCTGCCTGCTGGCGACGATCGCCGGCTGGATCACTAGCCTGCCAGCGCTGGGGCTGCCGGCTGCCGCGCCCTGGGTGCTGTACGCAATCGCCTATGCCTCGGGCGGCTTCTACAGCATCCAAGATGCCTGGCAGACGCTGAAAGAGCGCCAGTTCGACGTGAACTTCCTGATGATCATCGCGGCGCTGGGCGCGGCGGCGATTGGCGAGCCACGCGAAGGCGCGGTGCTGATGTTCCTGTTCTCGCTCTCGAACACGCTTGAAACCTACGCCATGGGCCGCACGCACGCCTCCATCCGCGCCCTGCTCGACATGGCGCCGAAAGAAGCCGATGTCTACCGCAACGGCCAGGTTGTGCGCGTGCCGGTGGAAGAATTGCTGGTGAACGAGACCGTGCTGGTGCGGCCGGGCGCGCAAATCCCCGCCGACGGGCTGGTGGTGAAGGGCGACTCGGCGGTGAACGAAGCCTCAATCACGGGCGAGTCGATGCCGGTGGAGAAGCGCGTGGGCCTGAAGGTTTTCGCCGGCACGCTGAACGGCCAGGGCGCGCTGGATGTGCGCGTCACCACGGCGGTAAGCGACTCGACGCTTGCGCGGATTGTGCAGGTGGTGCGCGAGGCGCGCGAGCAGAAGGCGCAGAGCCAGGACTTCACCGACCGCGTGATTGGGCAGTATTACGCCTACGCGGTGGTTGGCATCACGCTGCTGGCGATCGCAATTCCGCTGCTGTTCCTCGGCTGGGATGTGCCAACCACGCTGTATCGCGCCTTTACGCTGATGGTGGTGGCCTCGCCCTGCGCGCTGGTGATCTCGATCCCGGCGGCGCTACTTTCGGCGCTGGCGAGCGCGGCGCGCGGTGGCGTGCTGTTCAAGGGCGGCCGGCATCTTGAGGCGGCGGCGCGCGTGAAGGTCGTGGCCTTCGACAAGACCGGCACGCTGACGACTGGCCGGCCCGGCGTGGTGGCGATCATCCCGGTTGGTGGCCCCGGCCGCCTGCCCGATAATCTGCCCTGCCTGGCTTGCTACCCGCGCCCGCACGATGACGAGATGGGCGAGCTGACGCCCGATCAGTTCCGCCTGCTGGCGGTTGCGGCAGCAATCGAGCACGCCTCGGAGCACCCGCTGGCGCGCGCGATTGTGAAAAGCGCCGAAGAGCGCGATGTGCCGATTCCCGAGGCCAGCGAGTTTGTGGCGCAGACGGGCGCGGGTGCGAGCGCGCTGGTGTGCGGGCGCACGCTGCGGATTGGCCGGCCGGCGCTGTTCGGCCAGCTCACGCCCGATGTGGCGATTGAGGTCCACGCGCAGGAGACGCAGGGTCGCACGGTGGTGGTGCTGGGCGGCGACGAGCCGTGGGGCTTGATTGCGATTGCCGACACGGTACGCCCTGAGGCGGCGGTCGCGGTGCGCCAGCTCAAGGAAGCGGGCGTGGAGCGTGTGGTGCTGCTCACCGGGGACAACACCAGCGTGGCGCAGGCGCTTGGCAACGCGCCCGGCGTCGACGAGATTCGCGCCGAGCTGCTGCCCC
>LJCR01000783.1 GCA_001399705.1 Kouleothrix aurantiaca | reverse complement strand
CTGCTGCTGACGGATGGACGCACCTATGGCGACGAAAGCCGCTGCGTCGAGATCGCGCGGCGCGCCCAGCAGCGCGGCACTGGCCTGACGGCGCTGGGCGTGGGTGATGAGTGGAATGAAGACCTTCTGGAAACAATGACCGCGCGCGAGAACAGCCGGGCGCACTATATCGCCAGCGCGCAGGACATTACCAGCGTTTTTGCCGAAGAGCTCAAGCGGCTGCACTCCATCTTCGCTCAGCAGGTGCGTATCAAACTCGCGGTGCGCCCGGGCGGGCAGGTGCGCTCGCTCGACCGCGTGCGGCCATTTATTGGTCCTATTGCGATCAGCGAAGAAACCGACCTGCACTGGAGCGGCAACCTGGGCGACTGGCCTGGCAGCGACGTGCATGCATTCCTGATCGAAGTTGTTGCGCCACCGCTAAGCGCAGGCGACCACCCGCTGCTAAAGATCACCGTTCAGTACGATCTCCCTGGCGCAAATCAGCGCGATCGCGTGGCGGAAGATATTGTGCGCGTGCGCGTGCTACCCGGCAACGAGGCCGGCTACCAGGTCGACTCGACGGTGAAGTACTGGCTTGAGCGGCTGGTAGCCTACCGGCTACAATCCAGCGCCTGGCAGGAAGTTGAAGCCGGACGCCTTGACGAGGCAACACGGCGGCTCCAGATGGCCGGCACTCGGCTCTGCGAGGCTGGCGAAGTGGCGCTTGCCCAAACTGTGCAGGAAGAAGCGACCCGGCTGCTGCGCAGCGGCAACACCAGCGACGAAGGCCGCAAGCGGATTAAGTTTGGCACGCGCGGCCTCATGGGGCAAGGGCCCGGCGCGGAGCGGAGCAAGGGCAGCTAAGGCGGCCTGTGCCAAGAAAGAGCGAACTGCAATGCAACTGTGCCCAAACTGCACATCCAAGCAATTCGACGGCACCATTTTCTGCACCGAGTGTGGCGCAAGCCTGCTCACCACCAATCGCCGCGAAACGACGGTGTCGCTTGGGCAGCAGGGCGCCAGCGACGCTGTGCCTGAAGCAGTGCTACCGCAGCCTCCCGCAACTGCAGAGGAAGAGCCGCGCATCACATTAGTGGTGATGAACAGTGGGCGACGGATCAACCTGAACGTCGGCGACGACCTGCTGCTAGGGCGAAAAGATAATGCGCGCGGCATCTTCCCCGATGTCGATCTCGGCCTCGACGGCGGCTACGACTCGGGCGTCTCACGGCGGCACGCCATTCTGGCGCGCAAGGGCGACCGCTACATTCTTGAAGATCTTGGCAGCGCCAACGGCACGTTTATCAATGGCCGGCAGCTCGCGCCTTCGCAGCCCACCCGCCTCGCCAGCGGCGACGAAATACGCTGCGGAACCCTTTTGCTCCGTATCGAATTCGACGAGCGCTAGCACACAGCCAGCACTGAAAGGACGGATTTTATGGCAAAGACGGTGATATTACACATTGTCGGCGAAGACCCGATTGTCGCCGACCTCGACCAGGAGCCGCAGCCAACTGATGCCTATATCAAAGTTTCGAACCTGCGCAAGCGTGATGGCAAAGATGTAGCCTACCTAACGGCCGGCGTGCAGAGCGTGATCTACCCGTGGCACCGCATCACCTTTCTTGAGATTATGGTCAGCGAAGAAGAGCGCGGCTCGGTGATCGACTTCTTCCGCAGCTAGGAAGCTGTGCTTTTTCAACACAAGCCCCTCGCACGAATTGTTGCCAGTGCGAGGGGTTTGTGCGCATTGACACAAAGAAGCGTGGCGAGTAGAATGCACCGCGAGAGCGGATGTGGCCCGGTGGTTGCCCTCGTCTTCAAAACGAGTGGGCGGGGTGACGAGCTTCGCCGGTGGGTTCGACTCCCACGCGCTCTCGGCATTGCAACATGCCTGGGACCAGCACTTTGAGCGCTCGCAGGCCATGATTGTGCTGTGCGGCTCGCATGTACGAACGATGGAAACCTTGCTCGCACACCAGTCGCCGCTGTTCGGGCGGATGACTGGCCAGTGGCGCTTGCAGGCGCTGCCGTTTGGCGCGCTGCGCGCCTTTCTGCCAGGCTGGAGCGCCGAGCAACAGGTGGCAGTCTATGCTATGGTCGGCGGCGTGCCAGCATACCTCTCATGGTTCCGTGTGGAGCGCTCGCTGCTGGAGAATGTGCGCGATGGCATGCTGGCACCGGGAAGCCTGGCATTAGGCGAAGTGCTGTTTCTGCTGTACGACGAGCTGCGCGAGCCGCGAGCGCATCTCGCGATCCTGGAGGCGATTGGCAACGGCCATCATACGTTCAAAGCAATCAAAGACGCCACACTGCAGGGCGACGTGCATCTGCCGGGCTACTTGGCAATGCTCCAGGAAATGCGTTATGTTGAGCGCCGGCTGCCGGTGACGATACCGCCAGCGAAGCAGCGTAGCTCGCGGCTGGGGCGCTACCACCTGAGCGACCCGTTTATGCGCTTCTATTTTCGCTTTATCTACCCGCAGCGCGACCTAGCGAACTATGCGCCTGAGCGCATCTGGCCGGCGCTCCAAAGCGGGCTACGGGTGTTTGTGGGGGCAACGGCGTGGGAAGAGCTGGCGCGCGAATGGGTGCGCGCACAGGGCTACGCCGGCAGGCTACCGTTTGTGCCGGAGGTAATCGGCAGCCACTGGAGCCGCAAAGTGCAGGTGGATGTGGTTGCGATCAACTGGAGCGAAAAGGCGATGCTGGTGGGCGAGTGCAAGTGGGGCGCGGAGGCAGTGAACAAGGCGATTGTGCGCGACCTGCTCGACCGCACAGTGCCGCTGACGGTGGCTGACCTTC
>LJCR01000782.1 GCA_001399705.1 Kouleothrix aurantiaca | reverse complement strand
ATAATAGCCCCACCCTAGTTCTTGCCCAACCATGCCATGCCGCAGGCGCGGCACCGCTTCAACGCTGAAGGAGGCGCTCGTGAACCATCAGCCGCCCCGGCGCGCCTCGCATGTGGCCGCCCGCCTTGCCGTGCGCATCGCCGCGCTCGCCCTGCTGCTAGCGCTCACCCCACTACTCGTCACTGCGCCGGCCACCACCCACGCGGCCGGCTGCACGTCCACCGCCGACTGCCTGAGCCAGATGACGCTGGACGAGAAGATCGGCCAGATGACGCAGGTGGCGAACACCTACCTGACCACGCCGGCCGACATCAAAACCTACTTCATTGGCTCGCTGCTCAGCGGCGGCGGCGGTGGCCCGAATGGCGCGGGCGGCACGGCCAGCCAGTGGGCCGATATGGTCGACAACTTCCAGTCCTACGCGCTCCAGACGCGCCTGGGCATTCCCATGCTCTATGGTGTGGACGCAGTGCACGGCCACAACAACGTCAGCGGCGCGGTGATCTTTCCGCACAACATTGGCATGGGCGCCACGCGCAACACTGCGCTGGAGCAGCAGGCCGCGCAGGTCACGCGCGACGAAGTGCTTGGCACCGGCATCGACTGGACCTTCGCGCCGTGCGTGTGCGTGCCGCGCGACGACCGCTGGGGCCGCACCTACGAGGGCTTTGGCGAAGACCCGGCGCTGGTTTCGAGCATGGGTGTGGCGGCGATCAAAGGCTTTCAGGGCGCGGGCCTTGGCCCGAACACGATTATGGCCACCGCCAAGCACTACATTGGCGACGGCGGCACCGCCTGGGGCACCGGCAGCAGCGGCTACCAGATCGACCAGGGCAACGCCCAGATCAGCGAAGCCGTGCTGCGCGCCATTCACCTGCCGCCCTACCAGAGCGCGGTTGCGAACAGCGTCGCTTCGATCATGGTGTCGTACAGCAGCTGGAATGGCGTGAAAGACCACGGCAATCAGTACCTGATCACCACCGTGCTCAAGGGCGAGCTGGGCTTCCAGGGCATTGTCGTTTCCGACTGGGCCGGCGTGAACCAGATCAATTCGAACTACACGATTGCCGTTCGCACCGCGATCAACGCCGGCATCGACATGGTGATGGTGCCCGACAACTACAAGACGTTTATCAGCACGCTCAAAAGCGAAGTGAACGCGGGCAATGTGCCGATCGCGCGCATCGACGACGCGGTGACGCGCATCCTGAACGCGAAGTTCGCGCTGGGGCTGTTTGCCAACCCCTACACCGACCGCAGCTACACCGCACAGGTTGGCTCGGCGGCGCATCGCGCGGTGGCGCGCCAGGCCGTGCGCGAGTCGCTGGTGCTGCTGAAGAATAATGGCGTGCTGCCGCTGGCCAAAACCGGCACCTACAAGATCGTCGTGGGCGGCAGCCACGCCGACAACCTGGGCTACCAGATGGGCGGCTGGTCGATCTCGTGGCAGGGCGGCAGCGGCGCAACCACCACGGGTGGCACAACCTTCTGGCAGGCGCTCCAGGCCGCCAAGCCGGCCAGCGTGACCTTGCAGAACGTTGGCACGCGCACCAAAGGCAACTACAGCGGCGATGTCGGCATTGTGGTGATTGGCGAAACGCCCTACGCCGAGGGCAAAGGCGACAGCTCGACGCTGGCCGTCAGCAGCGCCAACGCCGCGCAGGTGACCGACATCTGCTCGCGCACCACCAAGTGCGTGGTCATTCTGATGTCGGGCCGCCCGCTGATCATCAACTCGCAGCTCAGCACGGCTGGCGCGTTTGTGGCGGCGTGGCTGCCCGGCACCGAGGGCGCGGGCATCACCGACGTGCTGTTTGGCGACTACGGCTTTGCGGGCAAGCTGCCGGTCAGCTGGCCGAGCGCGGTGTCGCAGCAGCCGATCAACAGTGGCGACGGCAAGACGCCGCTGTTCCCGTTTGGCGCGGGCATCACGCCGTTCTAGGCTGCTCATTCGCGCCTGGCGCATACCGTGGGGGTGGCCTGGCTGCTCCCACGATTTTTATGCCCCAAAACCTGCTGCTACTACCGTTTCTATCAACAAAAGCTGCCAAATCTGTCGCACAGGAATGGTGCTCGGCGCAGCATTTCGAGAGCGGTTCGAGAGGGCTGCGCTAGCATTTTGCTGAACAATCGTGCTGCGCATCGTTTGAACAATAAATGTGTCAGCGTTGTGCAACAGAAGTGGCTCTTTCGGCCACCTCGCTTATCTTGACAGCTTGTAGCATGATCGCTAAACTATAGCGAGCACGGTAGATTTGATAGATTTGATAGAATCGAAACTCCATGAGCGAGCAACATGACCGCGCCAATGCAAGCAGCCCGGTAGTCATCATTGGCGGCGGCATCACCGGGCTGGCTGCGGCCTTCTCGTTGGAGCAGGCCGCGCGCGATGCAGGAATCTCCCTGCGCTGCACGATTGTCGAGCAGGATGCGCGCTTTGGCGGCAAGATCATCACCGACACGATCGAGACGCCGGACGGCGCGTTTCTAGTCGAGGGCGGGCCGGACTCGTTTGTGACGCAGAAGCCCGCCGCGCTCGATCTGGTGCGTGCGCTGGGCATGGAAGCCGAGCTGATGACAACCACGCCCGCGCCGGTTACCACGCATGTCCTGATCGACGGGCAGCCCGTACCAATGCCGGCCGGCATGATGCTGATTTTCCCAACCGATTTTGGCTCATTCCTGAACTCGCCGCTGCTCTCGTGGCAGGGCCGGCTGCGCATGCTGCGCGAGCAGTGGGTGCCCGCCCGCAGCGACGGCGCCGACGAGACGCTGGCCGATTTCATGC
>LJCR01000781.1 GCA_001399705.1 Kouleothrix aurantiaca | reverse complement strand
CGTCGGCCAGGTAATCGACCACAAAATGGTGGCGGCCGGCAAACGTTGCAACCAGCGCGGCGCTGTCTTCGGCGGGGCGGCCCTGCAACGAAAGCGCCGCCAGCTGCAGGCCGGCGATCCAGCCCTCGGTGCGCTGTTCCAGCGCCGCAATCGTGCTGGGCGGCAGCCGCAGGTGCATGACATCCTGCACAAAGCTGGCGGTCTCGCCGGGCGTGAAGCGCAGATCGGCCGCGCGCAGCTCGCTGGCTTCGCGGCGCGCCCGCATGCGCGCCAGCGGCAGCGGCGGGTCGGTGCGGCTGGCGATCAGCAGGTGCAAATTCGGCGGCGCGCGCGCGGCCAGCAGGGTGAGCATGTCGTGAATCGCTGGATGGTCGATCGCGTGGTAGTCGTCCAGCATCAGAATACTTTGGGCCGGCAGCAGGGCCAGATCGCCAATCAGCAAGGGCAGCGCGGCTCGCTCATTCGCCTGATTGCTCGCGTCGAGCAGCCGAAGCGCGTGCGCGCCAAGCCCAGGCGCGATGCCCTGAAGCGCGGCAATCAGGTAGCGCAAAAAGAGCTGCGGGTCGTTGTCGCCCGCGTCGAGTGTAAGCCACGCGGCGTGGATGGTGTGCGCGGAGTCGTGAACTGGCATTCTTCCGGCCAGCCATGCGGCGAGCAGCGTGCTTTTGCCAAAGCCGGGCGGGGCCACGAGCACGGTGATGCGGCCCGCGAGCCCCGCATCAAGCCGCGCCAGCAGGCGCTCGCGGGCCACCAGCGCGGGGTGCGGGCGCGGGATGGCGAGCTTGATCTGCAGCAGTGGCGTAAGCTCGGTGTTGGGAGCAGGCATTTCTGGCGCGGCGGCTGCGGAAGGTTTTTCGCGCGCCCAGCGTAGCAGCGCCGCGCGCTCGGCGATTGGCACGCCCAGAGCCTGGGCCAGGCGATCGGCCATGGCGCGCGAAGGGCGGCGCGCGTCGGCCTCGAACTTGCGGATCGTCTCGGCAGCGCAGCCCACGCGCTCGCCCAACTGCTCCTGAGTCAGGTCGTGTGCTTTGCGACGCTGTTTGAGCCAGAGACCGAACGTCGACGCGCCATCCATTGCGCCGCTCCTGCAGCTGTATTGCGAAGGCGGGGAAGCGACGCAATTATAGCAAATCTGGCAGAAGCAAGAAGCAGTTCATCACGGATCGACGATGGGCGCGGCGTGAGCGTGCGGGTTGCCCGCCAGCGCCAGCCGGTCGAGCGTGCGCGTGAGCATAGCCGTGTCGGTGTAGATCGACACGCGCCGCACCTTGCCCCAGCATATTTCCAGCACATTCACGCCGGTGTTGGTGGTGCGCACGCCATCGGTGCCGGTGTTTGTTTCCTGCCAGTCAACCGTTGCCAGCGTGCGCCACGGCGGCCCGCTCACGTCGATGCGCCGCACGGTGAAGCGAATATCGGGAAACACTAGCAGCAGCCGCTCGTACCAGCGCCGGATGGAAGCCGGCGTGCGGCGTGTGCCTGCCAGCGCGTGCTCGCCAATGAAAAAGTGCTCGGCGTCGGGCGCGAACTTGCCCGTCACCGCGCCGATGCGCCCTTCGCTCAGCCCCGCAAACGCCCCAGCCAGAATGCCCCGCACAATCCGCTTGTACATATGCGCTCCTGTATTGCGTGGAATACGCGTAGTGTCGCACGCGCCCACGCGCCGCGCATCGTCCCCTGGCGGCTTTTCGCGCTATGCCGAAAGAACTAGAAAACTCATAGACGACCGACGACCGACGACCAGTGGGTGGTCGGCTGTCGGTGGTCCGCGGTCTTTCGGCAACGAGATCGGATTTTCGCAAGTTTTGCCCTAGGAATATCCGAAAATTCGTGCTAAAACACCCTTGACATATTCTTATATCGGAATATAATAAGTGCATGGTGATTTGGATTCAATAAACGAGCTTTGTTCTGCAAGAAGGCTTCACAAAGCTAAAACCATACTGTCTTCTGACACCTGACGGCTGAATACTGCGCTATGGCACGACTCGCAACCACAACCGATGTCTTCAACGCCGTAGCCGAGCCTGGCCGGCGCGCAATTGTGAACCTGCTGGCCGAAGGCGAGCGCTCGGTGAACGAGATCGTCGAGGCGCTGGGCATGAAGCAGCCACAGGTTTCCAAGCACTTGCGCGTGCTCAAGGAAGTGGGGCTGGTGAGCGCGCGGGGCGCCGGCCAGCAGCGCCTGTACCGCCTGAACGCTCAGAACCTCAAGCCGCTCTACGATTGGGTCAAACCTTTCGAGCATATGTGGAGCGAGCGCTTCGACCGGCTGGCCGATTATCTCGAGCAAATGAAGCAGCAGGAGGGCAACGATGCATAACCCCACCCGTATCGCCGTCGCGCCAGACGAACCGACCGTCGTGATCACGCGTACATTCGACGCGCCGCGCGCCCTGGTGTGGCGCGCCTGGACCGAGCCTGAGCATGTGCGCCACTGGTATGGCCCCAGTTACCTGACATTCTCTGTCTGCGAGATCGACCTGCAGCCCGGTGGACGCTGGCGCTATGTGCTGCGCGCGCCCGACGGCAGCGAGCACGGCTTTGGCGGCGAATACCGCGAGATCGTGCCGCCCGAGCGCCTGATCTACACCGAAGGCTACGAAGGGCTGCCCGGCCACGAATACCTCGTCACGCTCACATTCGCGGAGCAGGACGGCACGACCACGCTGACGAGCCACGGCGCGTACCAATCGTTTGAAGACCGCGACGGCCATGTTGCTTCGGGCATGGAAGGCGGCATGCGCGAAACGCTGGATCGACTCGAAGCGCATTTGAAGGCAATAGAAGG
>LJCR01000780.1 GCA_001399705.1 Kouleothrix aurantiaca | reverse complement strand
AGGGCTGGATCATCGACCCGGACGGCGCGGTGCTGGCGCGCACATCCGAAGACGAACCATTCGCCACCGTCACGCTCGACCTCGCACAGGCCGAGCAGGCCAAGCACACCTACCCGCGCTATGTGCGCGACTAGCGTTTTTCCATAAGGAGAGAACCATGGCAACGATTGGCTACGCCGCCGCGCTTGAGCAGTTCCACCCCACGGAGCTGCTCGAATACAGCCAGCTGGCTGAGCAGCACGGCTTCAAGGGAATTATGGCCGCCGACCACTTCCAGCCCTGGGTGCCGCAGCAGGGGCACAATGGCTTTGTGTGGAGCTGGATGGCTGCGCTCGGCGCGACGACGAAAGAAGTCACCTTCGGCCCCGGCGTGAACTGCCCCTCGTTCCGCTACCACCCGGCCGTGATCGCGCAGGCCGCCGCCACACAGGCCGCCATGACGCCCGGCCGCTTCTGGCTGGGCCTGGGCAGCGGCGAAGCCCTGAACGAACACGTCGTCGGCGGGGTGTGGCCCGAGCCGCACGTGCGCCTGAAGATGATGCAGGAAGCGATTGACATCATCAAGAAGCTGTTCACCGGCAAGGTTGCGCGGCACGACGACGGCAAATATTTCACCATGGAGCGCGTGCGCCTGTGGACGCTGCCGCCCGAGCCGTGCCCGATCTTTGTCGCCACAGCCGGCCCAATCACCGCGAAGTGGACTGGCGAGAACTGCGACGGCATCATCACGCCGGGCGCGGGGCTGGAAAAGCTCAAGGGCCTGCTCGACGCCTTTGAGAAGGGCGCGCGCGCTGGCGGCAAAGACCCGGCCAAGATGCCCAAGCTCTTGCAGCTGCACCTTTCCTGGGCCGAGACGCAGGAAGAAGCGACGCAGAACGCCCTGACCGAATGGCCGAACGGCGGCATGCCCTTCCCGAAGCAAGACATCCGCTCGCCCGAGGATTTTGCCGAGATCGCCAAGCTGGTGCGGCCCGAGAACTACAAGAACCGCATGCTGATTTCGCCCGACCTCGACGAGCACCGCGACTACATTCAGCGCTTCATCGATCTGGGCTTCGACGAGATTCATATCCACAACGTTGGGCGCAACCAGGAGCAGTTCATCAAGGCATTTGGCGAGCAGGTCATTCCCAAGCTGCATTAATGCGCTTTCAGCGCAGGGCTTAGGGGAGGGGGTTAGGGTTTGGCCGCAGGCGGTAGCCCCTCATCAAGTTCGGGAACCGCTTTTTCTTTGAGTGCGATTTTCTGCGCGTAGCGCGGAAAATCGCACTCAAAAAGAATCATTTCTACCTTGCTGCCGAGCTTCCTGAGCCTGTCGAAGGGCAGGCAAAAAAAGCACGGCGTGCGTGATCTGTGTAATCTGTGGATAAAATTCATAACCTTGGCTCTCGACGCATATTGAACAGAGAAAGAATCCCATGTCCACGAATCAACTCAGCGAGCGCGCCCGCGCTTTTCTGGCCGAGCCGCGCTTTGGCGTGCTTGCCACCATCAACGCCGACGGTTCGCCCCAGCTCACGACCATGTGGTACGAGCTGCAGGGCGACGAGATCATGATGAACACCCTGGCCGGCCGCCTGAAAGACCGCAACCTGCGCCGCAATGCGCGCGTGGCGCTGTGCTTCGAAGAAGGCTACCAGTACGTCACGGTGACGGGTACGGTGCGGCTGGTCGAGGATCAGGCCACCGCCCGGGCCGACATCGCCCACCTGGCGCACCGCTACCACCCGGCCGAACGAGCCGCGCAGATGGTCGAAAGCCAGTTTTCCCGCCAGGAGCGCGTCACGCTGCGCATGACAATCGAGCGCGTCAGCGAGCACTGGTAGACCTCGGCGTGGTACAATGCTCGGACGATGAAGCACAACACGCCGCCAAACGATCTCGACCGCGCCGCGCGCGCGGCCCTGCAACAACGCCGCTACCCCGACGAGGTGCTGGCGCGCCTCGACGCGCTTGCCGAGCCTGAGCTGCTGGCGCTGCCCTGGGCTGCGCTCTTGCAGGGCCGCCGCCTGTGCCGCCTCCATAGCCGCTTTGCCGAAGCCACCGCGCTGATCGACCGGGCGCTGGCCAATTTCCGCGCGGCTGGTAATGGCGAAGGCGAGCTGTGGGCGCTGGCCGAGTGGCTGGTGATGCGCTACCACAACGGCGACTACGCCGCCGGCCTGGAAGAGCTGTTCGACGCGCTGGCCCAGCCCATGCGCCCCTACCTGCGCGCCGAGCTGCTGTTTGGCCAGTTTCTGTGCGCGATTGGCCTTGGGCAGGTGCGCGACGCCGTTGCGGCTGGCGAGGCGGCGCTCGACGCGCTGCAAGACGAGAGCGACGCCTGGCTGCAGCGCATTGGCCGCATCCAGATGCAGCGCAACATCGCCGCCGGCTACCACTACCTTGGCGAAAGCCGCCGCTCGGTCGCCGCTGCCGAGCAGGCCGCCGCGCTGGCCCACTCCCACGCCGACACCGCCGACATGCAGCCCTGGTGCTTCTACGAGCTGGGGCTGGCCCGCTGGCGCTACGGGCAGCTTGCCGCCGCCACCGAAACCCTCGACCACGCGCGCCGCCTGGCCGAGCAGTGGCAGCACCGCGAGCTGTGGCGCTGGGCGGTTGCCGCGCAGGGCCATGTGCTGCGCGACCAGGATCGGCTGGAGGCGGCGCTGGCGGCCTACCAGCTTGCGAACTGCTGGGGCGAAGACCCCGAAGGCCCGGCCTTCATCCAGCTGCGCCAGGGGCGGCTGGCCGAAGCGCGCTGGAGCTGCGAGATGCTGCAGCGCGTCAGCCCGGCCGCCAGCTCGCAGGGCGA
>LJCR01000078.1 GCA_001399705.1 Kouleothrix aurantiaca | reverse complement strand
ACACAAGGCTTACCCTGGCGATGTTCGCATACTTCCCTGAATATATGCAACCGCTCGGTCCAATGTCTCTTGAAACTGCTCTGACGTATCGAAATAGGCCAAACCGTACACCTCACACTCGGTGCGCACAAACTGGCTGAATGCAATCTCGCGCCGGATAATCGCTAGCAGTGCCATGTCGGTAGAGCTGCGCGACCAATCGTTCGGGTGCCCGCCATTGGCGCGGATGCCCTGCAGTTTTTGGCGCGGTGTGGTTTGTGCGTAGCCAAGAAAGCACGCGCCCACCTGGGATGGGTAGCTATCGCGCAAGGCAGCAACGTGTTTTGGCAGAAGCTCGCCTTCCAGGACGTATGGAATACCGTCGGCAATCAGGCTGCGGCTCATCTCGCGCACGAGCGGCCAGAGGCGCTCAGCAACCTCTACGGCGCCAGCATCTGGATCAATCATAAACTCTGGAGCGCCGCGTGCCAAGCCCATTTTAAGGACATCGAGATTTAGGTACGGCAACTTCTGCTCGAGCAGGAGCCGACGTACCAGAATGCCTTTGCCGGTTCGGGCAGCGCCGCCGATGAACAGAAGCATCGCAGCCTCATCCAAAACACAAGATCGGGCAGCGGTTCGTACTATTGAAGCTTCACGCCTCCCACAAACAATTGCTGCCCCGGTTCCTGTGCGAGCTGCGCGCTGGCCTTCCCACCCCCGCGCACAAGCTCTGCATTTCAATCGGGTTGTTTCAGGTGCTACTTCTTCATGCTCAGCCGCTCAACCACTGCTATGGCGTGGGCAACACCATTCTCGGCACGAATGCGCTCCCCTAGAGTGGCTGCGTTCTTTTGCATTGTTCTGTCGCTTATGGCTAGCCGAATTGCTTCAGCGAGATTATCAACGCTCAAATAGCGGCGCGGAATGGGCCGGGGGCCAACACCCAACGCATGCACACGCTGCCCCCAAAATGGTTGGTCACCAAAAAATGGTGTGATAATTGAAGGGATACCGGCAGCCAGCCCTGCGCCTGTTGTCCCTGCGCCGCCGTGATGGACGACAGCAGCCATTTGAGGAAAAAGCCAGCTATGCGGAACTGACCCCACCATCATCATCGTTTCTGGCAAATTATCGCCCTGCAGCCCTCCCCAGCCCGAAGACAGGATCGCGCGCTGGCCGGTACGCTTCAACGCCTTCAGCACCAGCTCCGTCGCTTCTTCGGGTTTACGGCTGAGCATGCTTCCAAAGCCAATATACACTGGCGGCGGGCCTGCCTGAAGAAACGCTGCCAAATCGCCGGGCGGCACCCATCCCGCTGGCGGCTCTAAAAACCAGTAGCCAGTGACGTGATTGGTAGCCGGCCAATCGGCCGGCGGCGCGATCACATGGCGGCTATAGCCGTAGATAATCGGCTGCGCTTCTCGCTGGAGCGACGCGAATGGCCCCCAGAAAGGAGCAGGTTTCATAGCCAGAACCTGGGTGCGGGCGGTGGTATCGGCTGAGCGTAGCATCTGCCACATCATTTGTTGCGCAAGACGGTGTGAGAGGTTGTTCGCCCATCTGGTGAATGGTGTTTGTGGTATGCGTGGCGTGAGAACACTGGGAAATTCGCTGCTTGGGGTAAATGGCATCAGATGCGCCTGGAAAAACGGAATGTTCAACTTCTCCGCGAGTGCCAGCCCATTGGAAAGACCAGCAAAACCAGCAAGAATCAAATCCGACCCATGGCAAGCGAGCAAGCCCTGTCTGGCAGAGTCAAGGGCGAGCTGCTGCGCACCTTTTCCAGTGGCGGACAGAATTTTCAGGATATTGCCCTGCTCGACAATATCCTGGATCTGGCTTTGCGCCATCGCCATTGCGCCGCCGCCCATGTCGAAGAATTCCAGTCCATAGCTCGAAATCAGGTCGTGGTAATCGCGCGGGGCCAGTATTCTCACCGTATGCCCGGCTTCTTTCAAGCCTATTCCTAAAGCTACATACGGCTGAACATCACCACGGCTCCCTCCGGCGATGATGGTTATCTGCATACCTGTTGGCTTTCTTAATAATGCAATCGCGGGCAGTTCGCCGCTGGCTGCCTTCGGGGTGGCCATAGCAACTGCCTCCAGGGGTAAGAATACCGCTTGCGGCGATTATCGCACTGGCACGGGGAAACCGCAATGGATTTTGCTGGGCGAAGAAAGCGCAACAGCCCCACAACGTACGTTGTGGGGCTGTTGAACGGTTTTCTGCGCGTGGCTACCTGAGGCGGCGAAGCGATGCGGGCTGCTGAAACACCAGCGTAAAAACGCTGCCCTGGCCGTAGCTACTTTCAAGCGAAACAGCCCCATTCAGCAGCCCAACCAGCCGCTGAACCAGGTGCAAACCCAGGCCAGTGCCTTCGCGAGCGCGCACCTCAGGCGAATTGATCCGCCCAAACTCCGAAAACAAGCGCGCCTGATCTTCAAACTTAATACCGATGCCAGTATCGGCCACCCGAATCATCAGCGTTTCCTCGTTGCCGCCCGCCCCGCGCTGCAGCTCAACCTGCATCCGCACGCCACCCAGATCGGTAAATTTAATTGCATTGCTGAGCAAGTTGATGAGAATCTGGCCCAGCGCCCGCGCATCGCTCAGGAAGCGGATCGGCTCGCTGGCAATATCCAGCTCGCAGGAAAGGCCTTTCTGCTCGGCCAGCGGTAGCAAGCTTTGCCACACCTGCGCAACCACATCCTGCACCACCAGCATTTCAAGGTGCAGCTCCAGCTTGCCGCTCTCGATCTTCGCAAGGTCAAGCAGGTCGTTGATCAGCGCCAGCAAATGCTTGCCATTGCGCTGCACCGTCTTCAGCTGAACCTCCTGATCGGCAGTCAGCGGGCCAGGGAGCTGCATCAGCATGGTGCCAGTAAAACCAAGAATTGCATTCAGCGGTGTTCGAAGCTCGTGGGACATTGTTGTGAGAAACTCGCTCTTAGCGCGGTTGGCACGCTCGGCCTCGGCGCGCGCCTGCTCGGCGGCGGCAAACAAGCGCGCATTCTCGATCGCAAGCCCGGCCCGCTCGGCCACGTCCTGCAAAAAGGTTTGCTCATCAATCGAGTGCGCAACGCCTGTGCCCGCGCGGAGCAGGCTGATCGTACCCACAATGCGGGTGTGAATTGGCAGCGGCACGACCAGCACGCTCACAAACGCTGCAGATGCCAGCGTAAAGATCATCTCGGGCACCAGCTCGTTCCAAACCTCTCCCGCCAGCGGGTTGTGAATAAGCAGCGGCCGGCCCGTGCCCACGACCTGCCGAATCCAGCCATTCCGCACGCGCCGTGCAACCAGCGATCCATTGTTTCGGAACAACGAGGCGGTTTCGGGGGATGAATGCGAGATATAGGTCGCTTCAATCCATTCCGCATCGGGGCCAAGAATATTGATGATGCACGTTTCGGCGAGCACTTCGGCCAGCGATTGGGCCACGGCACTAACAATCGCCGCCGCATCGAGGTGCGCTTCTTCTAGCGCCTGCGATACAACCAGCAGGCCAGTGGCGTGGATCGCCTGCTGCTCGAGCAAGCGCGCCAGCTCGGTGCGCTCGACAACTTCCTGCTCAAGCTGGCTGTTGGCCTGCTGAAGGCGCGCAGTCAGGCGCGTGCGAGCATAGGTAAGCGAAAGCTGGCCAGCAACGGCAATCATCAGGTCGATATCGGCGGCGGAAAAATCTGGCTCGTCGGGCAGATTGATGGCGGTGATCGTACCAAAGGTGGTATTCAGGTCCATCAGCGGCACAACCACAATCGAGCCGCATTCGGTTTCAATGCGCCGCTGCAGCGAAACCGCGCTTTCGCGCGGGTCGGGGTGGCCTTTTGGCGAAATGGCCGGCTTGCGCTCGCGAATCGCCCAGCCGCTCAGCCCATCCATCAGTTCCTTAAACGTAACATCTTGGCAGATATGTTCGTAGCCAACGCCGGAATACAGGAATTGCTCAATGCTATGGGTGTTCCAATCGAAGAGCAGCATTATCACCCGGTTGGCTTTTATCGTCGCCGCAACCCGATCAAGCGCGCGCTGCAGCGCCGCAACCAGATCGTTTGATGCAATTGCATCGTTGGTAATCGCATACAGTGCGGCCATGCGATCGAGTGCGGCGCGCAGCTCGGCGGTGCGCTTTTGCACGCGCTGTTCCAGAACATCGTGCGAATGCTGCAATGCCGTATACAGGCGCGCGTTGCTGATTGCAAGCGCGGCGCGGCCAGCCAGATCTTGCGCCAGCCGCAGATCGTCGTCGGTGAAGGGCTGCAGACAGTCGCTCAGGCGGGCGAGCAAGAGCGTGCCGATCATGCGGCCGCCAACGCGCAGCGGAACAATCATTGCGCAATGCGCTTGAAAGCGCTCCAAGGCTGGCCACAGCTCAGGGTACACGCTGCGCATGCCAGCCGGATCGAGCAACTGCTGGCCGCTGGAAGCCACCGGCGCAAGCGGGGCGCTGCCGTTATCGAAAGCGCTCAGGCGCGGCATGTGATGCCGCCAGTATTCCTGCACCTCGGGGTTGGCGGCATACATGGCGGCAACATCGAACCACTGCTCGTCGTCGGAAAGCAAGCGCACAACACAAGCAGCGCTGAGTTGCTGGCCAAGCATCTGGGCAATCTGCTCAAGCGTGGCCCATTCATCGGCGTTGGTTTCGGCAAAATTGCGCGATGCATCAACCAGAAACTGCAGGTGCGTATTGGATCGCTGCAATTCGTGCTCAACGCGTTTCAGCCGGGTAATGTCGGATGCCACAAGGACCGTGCGCCAATCGTGAAATTCGACTGGAACCACGCTGACATTGGCCCACACAATGCTGCGATCATCCTGAACGATGCCTGTTTCGGCGTTTTGGAGCAGCCCCTGATCGGTGAAGCCGTGTGTGTCAGGGAAATAATGGGCGATTGGCATTTCGCCCGCGCCATTGAGGCGTGCGCGGTTCTGGTGCCCGTGTGCGCTCAGCTCGGCAGTGGAAAGATCCAGCATCGACCGCAAGGCTGGGTTGGTATAGAGCATAGTCTGCTGATCATCCAGGATCGAGACGCCAACAGGCAGCAAATCCAGCACAGTGCTGAGCTTCTGCTCCCGCTCGCGGGCTGCCGCCTCGGCGCGCGTGCGCTCGATCAGCTCGGCTTGCAGCTGCATAAGCAGGCGCGCGTTGGAAATCGCCAGTGCGGCGCGATCGGCCAAATCCTGCGCCATTCGCAGATCGTCCTCGCCGAAAGGCAGCGGCTCCGAGCTCGTGCGCAACAAGGCCAGGGTTCCAATGGCGTTTCCGTGCACGCGCAGCAACGCGTTCAGCAAGCTATGGACATGAAAGCGCGCCCAGAACGCTTGTATCTCGGCATGGGTCACCGTTTCGAGCTTGCCTGGCTCGAACGCGGGCACAAAAAGCGCGCTGCCTTTGCGCAGTGCAATCGCTGGCGGCGCGGCATCGTCGATATGAATGCGAAAGCTGGTCACATGCTCGCGCACAATCTCCATCATTGTCGCGTCGCTATGATACAGCGCCACAGTATCGAGCCATTGGCCATCGCCCGAAAGCAGGCGCACAATACAGATGGCATTGAGCTGCTCGGCGGCAGTGCGCGCAACCTGCTCAAGCACGACTTGGGCATCATCGCCGGCTTCGGCAAACGCGCGCGAAGCATCGGCCAGCACACGCAGGCGTTTAGCCGAAAGAACCATTGCGCGCTCGGCGCGGCGTGCGGCGCGCGCCAGCAGCAGCACAGTGGCGCAGATCGCCAGCAGCAGCACCACCGAAATACCAAGAACCCAGAGAAAGATCAGATCGGCCCGTTCGGATTGCCGCCGCAAGCTCGCGCGAAGCTGCTCATCCAGCTGCTCCGCAGCCCGCTCCAGCTGGTCGAAGGCAATATTCACGTTGGCCAGGGTCGCAGATGTGGCAGGGGTGCGCCACGCCGCAAGCTGAGTCCGAAAGGCTTCGACTTGCTGGCGAAACCGCACCACCGACGCGTCGTGCTGATCGAGAAGCGCGGCAGAGGAATCAAAGGACTGAATGGATTGTGTTAAAAGTGCAAGCCCCTGCTGCCGATCAAACGGCATGGTCTGGTCGTCGGCAAGTGTAGCCCAGAGAAACCCTTCGGTTAAATCGATGCGGGCTTGGCGCAGCGATTCGATCAGCGCAATCGATTGCCCAAGCGCGCGGCGCTGCTGGTAGTATAACCACGAGATCAGCAGGCAAACTGTGATCGAGAGTACCACCGCAGCCCAGATCCAGCGCCACAAGGCAAACGACTGGCCAGCGCTCTTGCGAGTTTCGATGACGTCGCTCAGATGATTCATTGCCCAAGCACCTCTTCGGTTGTAGCGGGGCCGGGTAGTTCTGCTGCACCAAAGCCAAATGCCCCCATCAGCCGAGGCTGATCGGGGCTGCGTGCAAGCGCCTGTTGGGCTATATTCCTGGCATCGCGCCACTGGCGATCGGCGGGGCGAAGCGCAAAGCCGGCGCAGCCAGGCCCGCGTAGCAATGCCAGCTCAACTTGAGCAAACGGCTGCGCCACTGCCGTGCGGCCAAGTCGAGCGTGGCCTGCCATCCACCGAATGGCTGGTGCCGACAGCGCGAGCCCATCGGCAATGCCAGCCTCAGCTGCAGCCAGGCCAGTTTGCGCATCGGGCCCAATAATTATCTGGCGATCCGGAACAGCAGTACGCCGCAGCAGCACTTCTTCCACTGCGCCGGAAATCACCGCCAGCCTGATGCTGGAGCGGCTCGCAGCATCTTCGTGCGACTGGATCTGGCGCGGATTACCTGCCTGCGCCAGCAAGCCGTGCTGGGCGTGAAGCAGTGGCTCCGAAAAGGCCACGCGCTGTGCTCGCTCGGGCGCCATAGACCTGCCCGCTGCAATACCATCAAATCGCCGGTCTTCCAGGCCAGGAATAAGCGCGCCAAGCTCGGCCCGAATCCAATCGATCTTCCCCATTCCGAGTCGGGTGCTGAGCTGGCGCGCCGCAGCAGGAACTTCGCTGCGTATTTGGCCTTGCGCCTGCAAGAAAGCATAGAGCGGCGCGACGCGATGGCCGATGCGGATGCTGCCCGCGCCTTGCAGCTTCGCAAGCAAGCGATCGGCAAACAGAAAACAAGCCGCAATAAAGCCCGGACGAGCGCTTGCAACACGCAGGGCCTCAAAGCGGAATGACGATCGCATGTGCTGCTTCTTTCAAGCACAATGGCAGCAGGCCGGCGCCCTGCGCAAGCACCGAGATGGCTATGTCTGTGGCACGGCTATACCGAAAGCGACGACATGCGCGCTTCCATCGCCTGCTGATAGAGCGGAAAGTGCACGCTGAACGTCGTGCCGCGCTGTACCACACTTGCTACTTCGATACTGCCACCGTGCAGCTCAACCAGCTGCCGCACGATCGCCAGGCCCAGCCCAGTGCCACGCTCGCCGGCCGTGCCGCGCGGGTGAATCTGCTGAAATTTATCAAAAAGCCGTGGCAGCGCATCAGCCGGGATTCCCAGCCCGGTGTCGGCAATCTGCAGGCACACCCCGCTGGATTCAGCCGCAATACGAACGCTGATCTGCCCGCCGCTGGGGGTGAACTTGATCGCATTGCTAATAAGATTTGTCGCGATCTGCCCGATCTTATGCGGATCGCCAACCACCAGCGGCTCGTCGGGCGCTGCTTCAGTAGCGATGGTGATGGCTTTAGCCTGCGCGCTGGGGCCAAGTGCGCCAAGCGCCTGCTGGACTGCCGCGCTGATCCGCAACTCGATCTCGTCGAGGCGCACTTTGCCCGCTTCCAGCTTCGACAGATCGAGCATGTTGTTGACCATAGCAATCAGCCGCTGGACTGTCTCGTAAATCTGCTGGGCGAAGTAACGCACATCCTCGGCCGAGCTTTGCTCATCTAGCAGCATTTCTGCCATATTCTGGATGCCGCCCAGAGGCGAGCGCAGGTCGTGCGAGGTAATCGTCATCAACGTATCTTTGAGCGCGTTCAGTTCGCGCAGCCGGACGTTTGCCTCGCTCAGCTCGGCCGTGCGCTCGGCCACGCGCTGCTCAAGGTCGGCGTTCATCTGGCGTATCTCGCGCTCGGCGCGCGAGCGCTCGTCGAGCAGGCGGCGGTAGCGATTGATGCGGGCAATGGCATTTACGCGCACGCGCAGCTCAACGGTGTCGATCGG
>LJCR01000778.1 GCA_001399705.1 Kouleothrix aurantiaca | reverse complement strand
ATCCATGCTCAGGTGGCGCGACGCCTCGCGCAGCACGTACACCAGGCCAAGGCTTGGCGCTTCCACACGCCCCTGCGAGCCGCCAACATTGATTGGCTTGCCGGTGACGACGGCGGGCACGGTGTGGCCGGCCTGCATGGAGTAGGTATCCATGATCCAGGCCATCTCCTGCGCAGTGGTGCCAACATCCGGCGCGGGAATGTCGCGGTCGGGGCCGATCAGCAGCGAGATCTCGCTGGTGTAGCGGCGTGTCAGGCGTTCGCGCTCAGTAATGGAAAGCTTCTTGGGGTCGCAGATCACGGCGCCTTTGGCGCCGCCGTAGGGGATATTGACCGTGTTGCACTTCCAGGTCATCCACATCGCCAATGCGCGCACTTCATCGATTGTGACGTTGGGGTGGTAGCGAATGCCGCCCTTGGCGGGGCCGCGGGTGATATTGTGCTGCACGCGGAAGCCCGTAAAAACCTCGATGCTGCCGTCATCCATCTTGACAGGGAAGTTGACCGTCAGCTCGCGCTGGGGCACGCGCAAAATGCGGCGCAGGCCAGGATCGAGATGCAGCATTTCCGCGGCAATGTCGAACTGGCGCTGGGCATTATGGAAGGCATTGACCGACTCGGACGCCATTGGATTCCTCCTCATTGAGTGTCGATTCGCACCATCGGCGCGGACCACGCTGTCCGCCGGGAAAATATGCAGGCAGAACGCTCTGAACCAGGCTCGAGCAGCTAAGGCAGCTCAATCGGCGGCAGCACCCGCTCGGGGGCGTGCTGGCCGAAGCGCGCCGCCACGTGCCGGTGCAGGCGCCGGCTTTGGCGCGAGTACCGGTGCTGCGCGTGCAGGGCCATCCGCCCCGTGCGCGCCATCCAGGGCCGTTCGTGGCGGGCCCAGCGGCGCAGCCCGCGCTTGATCACAAGCGCGGTGCGGCGAATGAGCCAGTTGCGCCGGCCCACCAGGGCGATGCCGATCACCAGAAACAGCACGCCTTGCAGCAGGGGCAGCACCAGGCCCAGCAGGCCCAGCGCAATAAACAACCAGCCCAGCACCTGGCGCAGCACCGGCCAGATCAGCCGGCGCGTACGCCGCCACCACAAGTATATTCGGCTGTGCGGCTTTTGCTCCATGCTATCAGTATAGCATAGGCAGTGCCCACGCAGCTTGAGAATTCGGTGAACAAGCGCCGCGTCCGAAACGCCGCTCGATTCATCATGGTAAGCCTAGGCGCGGCCAAGCACGCGCCGCACCAGGGCGCGCTCTTCTGCGCCAAATGCGCCCAGCAGCCACAGCGCCGCAATATACACTGGCGCGGCGATGATTGCGGCCAGCAGGCCCTGCGGCCCCAGCTTATCCACCGCCAGCATGGCAGCTCCCATAATCAGCGCGGCGGCGGCCGGCCGCCAGGCCAGCGCGAACAGATTGGGCAGCGCCCCGGCGCGGCGCAGAATGCGCAGAAAGGGCAGCACCAGCACCGCCTCGGTGATCACCGTCACAATCGCGGCAAACACGTAGCCGTTGGTGGGGTCGCGCGCGATCAGCGCAAAGTTCAGCCCGACATTCGCGAGCGTGGCCAGGCCAAACGCGACGGTAATGGCGCGCTGCTCGCGCAGGGCGATCAGCACATACTGCGTGACGCCGTTGAAGTAGGACAGCGGCAGGTACCAGATCAGAATTGCCAGCGCGATGGACGCGGCCGGCAGGTAGGTTTCGCCGCCGAGCAGCAGAATGAGCTGGGGCGAAAGCACCATCACGCCAACGGCGAGCGGCCAGGCCAGCAGCTGCAGGAGCGCGGCAGCCTGCCGGTAGGTGCGCAGCAGCGCCGGGCGGTCGGTGGCGCCGTGGCGCGCCAGCACCGGGAAAAGCGCAGCGACGAAATAGGGTGGCACAATCTGGGTCATGCCGATCCACTTGTAGGCCGCATCGTACGCGCCCACCACCGAGTCGGTGCTGTAGCCGCGCAGGATCAGGGCGTCGAACTTAAAGAACACGCCCAGCAGCAGGCTATTGAGCATGAGCGGGAATGCTTCACGGAGCAGCGCGCGCGCCTCTGGCCAGCTCCATTCGATATGGAAGCGAAACAAGAGCCGCTGCTGGAGCGCAAAGAGGATCACGCTGTTGAAGGTGGTGACGACCAGCGCCAGCGCGGCCAGGCCCACCACGCGCCCGCCAACGTCGGGCACCAGCAGGAACATCAGCGTGCCGAGCAGCACTTTCAGCACATTCGTGACGAGCGCGATTGAGGCGGGGATTTCCATGCGCTGAAAGGCCTGAAACGACGCCGAGCAGGCCGCCGCCAGCGAGGACGGCAGCAGATGCAGCACCAGCACGGCCAGCGCCACCGCGCCGTGGTCGAAGCCCATGCTGGCGCGGTACGAGATCGCCTGCGCGGTCCACAGGCTGGCCCAGCAGCGCCGCCCGTGTTCGAGCAAAGCTGCCGCGCCGCGAACGTGCAGAAAGGTTTCCTGCTGGCCGGCGAACGAGGCGTCGGGCAGGTCTTCGGCAGTGGCGCTCGATCGCACCGCCACCGGTAGCGCATCTGCGCCTTCGCGCGCGCACAGCTCGGCGTAGGCGCGCTCGATCGCGGCGGCGAGCGCATCGGGAACGGGCGCGGCGACGATCCACGCGCCAATGTCGGCGCTGGCGGCCGCAATCGCCGCGAGGTCGTGCGCGTCCAGCGCGGCAATCCGCGCCGCGATGCGTGCGCCAAGCCCGCTTGCCGCCAGCGCAGCGCGGTATGCGCCAGCTGTGACCACAAAGCCCGCCGGCACCGGCAGGCCGGCGCGCGTCAGCTCGCCCAGGT
>LJCR01000779.1 GCA_001399705.1 Kouleothrix aurantiaca | reverse complement strand
TACTTGCATTTGTCATTCTGAACGCTTCGGCTACGCTCAGGGTAAACTCAGCGTCAGCGGAGTGAAGAATCTCCTATTCATAGCTACGAGAGATGCTTCGCTGCGCTCAGCATGACAATTCAGAAGTAATTATCCCTATTTGGCATCGAAGGGTGCGCATAATAGTTTGCCCAACGCAGCGGCGGCCGGAGCATTGCGCCCCGGCCGCCGTGTTGTGTACGTTCGAGCAGCGAGCTTACTCGACGGTGTACTCGCCCTCGACCACGCCCTCGTCGCCGCCGTTGCCGCCCGAAGGCTGGCCCTGCGGGTCGGAGTAGCTGCCCTGGCCGATCTGCATCATCACCTGCTGCAGCTCGCCCGAGAGCGAGCGCATGCCGTCCTCGTTCTCCTGAGCAATCGCCTCGCGCAGATCCTTGATCAGCGTCTCAGCGCGCTCCTTCTGCACCGACTCGACCTTGTCGCCCAGGTCGCTGAGCGTCTTCTCGCTCTGGTAGGCCAGGCTATCGCTCTGGTTCTTCAGCTCCACCGTCTCGCGGCGGCGCTTGTCCTCGGCGGCGTGCGCCTCGGCATCGCGCACCATGCGGTCAACCTCGTCCTTGTTCAGGTTGGTGCTGGCCGTGATGGTAATGCGCTGCTCCTTGCCAGTGGCCTTGTCCTTGGCGTGCACATTCAGAATGCCGTTGGCGTCGATGTCGAACGTAACCTCGACCTGCGGCACGCCGCGCGGCGCGGGCGGGATGCCCTCGAGCCGGAACTTGCCCAGCGTCATGTTGTCGCCGGCCATCTCGCGCTCGCCCTGCAGGATGTGGATGTCCACCGCCGTCTGGCTATCGGCCGCCGTCGAGAAGATCTCGCTCTTGCGGGTCGGGATCGTCGTGTTGCGGTCGATCAGCTTGGTCATCACGCTGCCCAGCGTCTCAACGCCCAGCGACAGCGGCGTCACGTCCAGCAGCACCACGTCCTTGACATCGCCGCCCAGCACGCCGGCCTGGATGGCCGCGCCGATCGCCACCACCTCGTCGGGGTTGACGCTCTTGTTTGGCTCTTTGCTGGTGATCTTGCGCACCAGCTCCTGCACCACCGGCATGCGGGTGCTGCCACCCACCAGCACCACCTCGTCGAGCTGGCTGGCCTGCATGCCCGCGTCCTTCAGCGCCTTGGTGAACGGGCCGCGCAGCCGCTCGGTCAGGTCGGCGGTGAGCTGCTCGAACTTGCTGCGGTTCAGCTTGATCTGCAGGTGCTTCGGGCCACTCGCGTCGGCGGTGATGAACGGCAGGTTTACTTCCGTTTCGCTCATGCTCGACAGCTCGATCTTGGCCTTCTCAGCGGCTTCCTTCAGGCGCTGCAGCGCCTGGCGATCCTTGCCCAGGTCGATGCCCTGATCCTTGCGGAACTCTTCGATCAGCCAGTTCACAACCTTCTGGTCGTAGTCGTCGCCGCCGAGGTGGGTGTCGCCGTTGGTGGCCTTCACCTCAACCACGCCGTCGCCAACCTCCAGCACCGACACGTCGAACGTACCGCCGCCAAGGTCGAACACCAGGATGGTCTCGTCCTTCTTCTTGTCGAGGCCGTAGGCCAGCGCGGCAGCCGTCGGCTCGTTGATGATGCGCAGCACCTCAAGGCCAGCGATCTTGCCCGCGTCCTTGGTGGCCTGGCGCTGGCTGTCGTTGAAGTAGGCCGGAACCGTGATCACGGCCTGCGTCACCGTCTCGCCCAGGTAGGCTTCGGCGTCGGCCTTGAGCTTCTGCAGCACCATGGCCGAGATCTCCTGCGGCGCGTATTCCTTGCCGGTCTGGTTCGAGTGAATGCGGACATCGGCGCGCGAACCCTTGGAGACTTTAAAGGGCACCATCTCGCGCTCGACGTCGGTTTCGTCGTAGTTGCGGCCGATAAAGCGCTTGATCGAGAAAAATGTATTTTCAGGGTTGATCGTGGCCTGGCGCTTGGCCGTCTGGCCAACCAGCCGCTCCCCGTTCTTGGTGAAAGCAACGACCGATGGAGTAGTGCGGTTGCCCTCGGCGTTCGGGATGACGACGGCATCGCCGGCCTCCATCACCGCCACGCACGAGTTCGTCGTACCCAGGTCGATACCAACTATTTTAGCCATGCTCATTCCTCACTTTATTGAACTACGAGTTGCGTCTCGGGCGCGAGCAGCGTGTGTATTCACTCGCTCCACTGCAACTCGCGCTGTAGGTAGTGTACCCTAATCGCGCTAGCAGGCTATAAGATTGGCGTTAGAGGAGTGTTAGATTTTGGTCTGGCGCAGCGCATTTCCGATATTGGCTGTGTTTCACTGCAATTGCAGCCGGCCGCAGTGTTGGTATGCAGTATTGGTATAATGAGCGCCACCACTGTGTTTTTGGCACTCCGTAAGCTTTCTTTGGCTCGTGCAGGCCAAGGGTAGATGAGCTAGTTCGCCGCCGTGCTCGCGGCAGAAAGGCGGGTATGGACGATACCGAACGACAGGAACCGCAAAAATCGGAACTTGTGGCGCTGCGAGCGCGTATCGCCGCGCTTGAGCAGGAGCTTGCCGCCGAGCGCCAGCACCGCCTGTATCACGATCATCTTCTCTCAAACGTCAACGACGCGATTATCGTGCTTAACCCAGAGTTCCGCATCGAGGAATGGAACGCCGGGGCCGAGCGCATCTACGGCTGGACCGAAAACGAAGTGCGCGGCAAGCAGCTCAGCTCAGTGCTCCAACAGCGCTACCTCGACCCATCGACCACGAGCACGAGCGCGTTTGAACAGTTGCTTGCGCGCGGAGCCTGGATTGGTATGGTTGCGCAGCGCC
>LJCR01000776.1 GCA_001399705.1 Kouleothrix aurantiaca | reverse complement strand
GCCTGAGGCGTTTTATTCTTCGCCCGATGAGGCCGCCGGCAGCGGCAGCACCGCGCCACTTGCAAGCGCGCCCTCGCTCTGCTCAGTCGATGTTGGCGGCGGTGGCACCAGCAGAATTTTATCGATCCGCCGGCCATCCATATCAACCACCTCAAACAGGTAGCCCTGCCAGGCCACCTGCACGCCCGCCTTGGGAATTTCGCCCAGCAGCGCCAGCAAAAAGCCCGCGATCGTCTCAAAGCCCTGGCTCGGCGCAAGCTCGGTTGGGCCAGGCAGGCCAAGCTGCGCCTGCAGTTCAACAAACGACATCAAACCATCGACTAAATAGCTGCCATCCTCGCGCCGCACCAGCGCCTGGCTCGCGTCGTCGTACTCGTCGTCAATCTCGCCAACCACCGACTCCAGAATATCCTCAAGCGTGATCAGGCCGGCCACCTGACCATATTCGTCCAGCACCATTGCCAGGGCCCCGCGCTCCTGCCGCAGCTCCTGAAACACTGCCGCCGCGCGCTGGCTTTCCAGCACGTAGCGCACCGGTCGCAGCAGCGCCGTCAGCGCCGGCGGCTCGGGCTGGCGCCAGCACGGCAGCAAGTCTTTCACATACACAAGCCCCACAAGCTGATCGAGCGTTTCGTGGTACACCGGCACGCGCGAGTAGCCCGCCGCCGTGATCAGCGCCAGCGCCTCGTCAAACGGCAGGTCGTCGGCCACCGCTGTGATCTGCGTGCGCGGCGTCATCAACGAGCGCACGCTGCGGTCAGTGAAGCTGAACACATTTGTGATCATTTCCTGCTCAGCCGCATCGACCGTGCCTTCGGAAGCACCTTCACGCACCAGCGCAATAATGTCGTCCTCAGTCACCGGCGTTTCGGCGACATTATGGCGGCCCAGCAGGTGCAGCACAACCTCGGTAGAAAACGTCAGCAGGCTCACAATTGGCCCGGCCACGCGCGCCAGCATGCGCATAAATGGCGCAACCACGCTTGAAACGCCTTCGGCGCTTTGCAGCGCAAGCCGTTTTGGCACCAGCTCGCCAAGGATCAGCGAAAGGTAGCTGATCATCAACACAACCGCCACCAGCGCAATCGTATTCGCGTAGGGTCCGACCACCGGTAATCCCTGCAGCTGCCCGGCCACCACGTCGGTTAGGCCAGCGCCGCCAAATACCGCCGCAAAAGTGCTGATGACGGTAATACCCACCTGAACCGTCGAAAGGAAATGGCTCGGGTTTTCGGCTAGCGCCAGTGCGGCCGCAGCGCCACGATTGCCAAGCTGCACCTGCTGCTCGAGGCGGCCTTTGCGCGCCGACACAATCGCAATTTCAGAAGCGGCAAAAAAGCCATTCGCCAGAGTCAACGCCAGAATAATCAACAGTTCCAGGAAAATGTTGCCCGTCATTCGCTCCCTCGTCACCGTCACATCAGCGCAGCGCTCGCTGCCACGGGCGATCGGCGGTGTATTGTGCGATGCCCGAGCCTCATCATACCAAAGATCTGTGGGTATGATGATGAGAAACGGAAGAGCGGCTGTGCGCATTGCACAACCGCTCTTCTATGATCAACTGTCTGGATATGCGGGAGTTAGCCCGTTCCAGCGCGGCTGAGGCCGCCATACCAAACAGTGCGATTACTCAAGGTACGCTTGCAATCGCGCGCCAAGCGCCGGTGCCCGCAAATGGCGAAGCGCCTCGGCCTCGATCTGGCGAGTGCGCTCGCGCGTGATGCCAAATGTCACACCCACTTCTTCCAGCGTCCGCCGCCGCCCGTCCATCAGGCCATACCGAAGCTGCAGAATGGCGCGCTCACGTTCGGGCAGTTCCATCAGCGCCTGGTTCAGGTCCTGCTGCAGCATACGCTGCGCCGCAATCTCCACTGGCGCAGAAGCTTCATCATCAGCCAGGTGGTCGCTCAGCTGGCCTTCGCCCTCGTCGCCCAGCGGCTGCTCCAGCGAAATTGGCTGCACCGACGCCTGCAACAAACGATCGACTTTGCGCACGCTGATGCCGAGCGCTTCGGCAATCTCTTCTGGCGTAGGCGTGCGCTCAAGCGCCTGTTCAAGCTGGCGCATCACGCGCCGCAGCTGCCCAATCGCGTCGCTCAGGTGCACCGGCAGGCGAATAATCCGACCCTGCTCGGCAATTGCGCGCGTCACTGCCTGGCGAATCCACCACGTCGCATAAGTCGAAAAGCGATTGCCGCGCGTGTAGTCGAACTTCTCAACCGCGCGCATCAGGCCAATATTGCCTTCTTGCACCAGATCCATGAATGACAGCGGGCCGCCATGGTACTTTTTCGCGATGCTCACAACCAGCCGCAGGTTCGCCTGAATCAGGCGGCGGCGCGCATCTTCACCACGCACCATGGCCCGTTCGTAGGTTACACGCTCGCACCAGGGCACGTTGCCCGCCTGGTGAAGGGCGGCACGCGCCTCGTTGCCACTTAAAATATCTTGTGCCAGTGTTACTTCGTCTTCAGCAGTCAGCAGATTTACCTGGCCAATCTCGCGCAGGTACGTCTGCACAGAGTCTTCAACTGGCTCGGCATCCTGCTCAGCTTCATCGGCGGCTGCATCAGCCACTTCTTCGAGCCAGGGATGCTCAGCATCGGAGCTCATTTGATCGGGAGCGACAATATAATCCGGGCTGGTCAAGATTTCGCTCATGTTGAATCCGCTCCATGGCAAGCGCTGATTCGAACTTGCCACTATCTGCTTCTGACGTACTTGTTCAGCAGAGCTCATAAATGAAATAACGAGGCGTCATCACAAATGGATGGGCGCCTCGCGCCTGCTGAACATTTATAG
>LJCR01000777.1 GCA_001399705.1 Kouleothrix aurantiaca | reverse complement strand
TCTATAGGCTGTCGGTGGCCGCGTAGCATGTTCGTTATTCAAGAAAAGGACAACTCTATGAACACCCAGATAGCAGAACGGACCGCGCTTGCGGACCCGCAGGTTCCGCTCCAGGCGAAGCTCGCAGCAGCATGGACCAGCCTTATGTTTCTTGTTATTTACATCGACTACTTCCATCTCTACCAGCCCGGCGAAATCGACAAAATTCGGGGTGGCGTCATCTTTGGGCTCGACATCACCGGGACATTGATGAGCATGTTCTTCCTGATCATCGCGGTTCCGGCCCTGATGATACTGCTCTCCATGGTGCTGCGCGCCAGGGCGAACCGCATCACAAACCTCGTCGTGGCACTGCTGTACATCCCCGCCGTGGGGATGAACTTTTTGGGGTTTCCTTCGGGCTATGGGTTCTACTACGGTCTCACCATCGGAGTCGAGGTGCTGATCCTGGCCTTTATCCTGCGCGCCGCCTGGGCCTGGCCCCGCACGGCCTCATCGTCGATGCCAGGCCTTGTCGAATCCAAGCGGTCGCCGATCCAGTTGGGGCAGTAGGTACCTGGCGTCGCACCTCAATCGGTGTACCAACACCTCACCGATTGAGGTGCACCTGTTGCTGCACATCCGTCTTGACCAAATACCCCGGCTTTGAAAGGTCATCAAGGAGAAACGCTCGTGAAAGCGATGGTATACACAACCTACGGCTCACCGGATGTGCTGCAGCTCACACAGGTCGCAAAACCAACGCCCAGGGATAATGACGTACTCATCCGAATCCATGCGGTCTCCGCAAATGCCGCCGACTGGCACCTGATGCGCGGCGATCCATTCCTGTTCCGCCTCGTGTCCGGGCTGCTCAAGCCAAAAAACACCATCCTCGGTGCCGACATCGCCGGGCGGGTTGAAGCGGTTGGCAAGAACGTACAGGGGTTCCGGCCGGGTGATGCGGTCTTTGGCGATATATCCGGGTGTGGTCTGGGCGGTTTTGCCGAGTATGTCGCTGTTCCTGAGCATGCAGTGATACCGAAACCGGCGAGCATGACATTCGAGGAAGCTGCAGCCGTGCCGATGGCCGCAGTCACCGCTCTGCAAGCGCTTCGGGACAAAGGGCAGATTCAGCCGGGGCACAGCGTGTTGATCCACGGCGCATCGGGTGGTGTTGGGACGTTTGCGGTGCAGATTGCTAAGTGGTTCAGGGCTGAAGTGACAGCCGTGTGCAGCACGCGGAATGTGGATCTCGTGCGCTCGATTGGTGCAGACCATGTCATTGACTACACGCAAGCAGATTTCACCACAACTGGGCAGCGGTATGACCTGATTCTCGCTGCCAACGGAGATCGTTCAATATTCGAGTACAAGCGTGCGCTCGCTCCCACGGGAAGGTATGTGGTGACGGGAGGCTCCATGGCTCAACTTTTTCAAGGCATGCTCCTGGGACCCTTGCTTTCGATGGCTGGGCCTCAGAAATTGGGTAACGTGGCAGCAAGGCCAAACCAAAAAGATCTGGCTTTTCTGAAAGAGCTGCTTGAAGCCGGCAGCGTCGTACCGGTGATCGATAGATGGTATCCACTGAGCGAGACCGCCGAAGCGATCCGGTATCTTGAAGCAGGACACGCCAGAGGAAAAGTCGTGATCACGGTGACACACCACGAATAACCAAGATGACGATGGTGGTGGACGGGCATGCAAACGATCAGGTGTGTAGGCGCGCTGCACGCGCGTGTCCCTGCTGCGAGCGGTCGTTCGCTGCGCTGCCGTGATCTCGTTGAGAATGTAGAAGCTGATGGTGTGCTGAACGACACTGCACGTTAGCAGTACGACGCAGCGAACACGCACGCCGTTCGCAGCGCGCTGGCCTCCCTGCCACGCTGTCACGCTCCTGCTTCTCCCGGCGTGCGCAAACCAGGCAGAAGCTGTCGCTGCAGATGTGCCGGTGGCCCGTGCTGCCCAACCATGGCCGTAAGCACGCCAATTACCCGTCCGCCGAGGTGATCAGCGCCACATCAATAGCCAGCCCTTCGCGGGTGAACTCATCCATCACGGTCAACATGCGCAGCGGTGTGCCATCCGCCAAAGAGTCCTCCACAAAATCATACGCCCAAATATGGCTTACATAGGCCGCATGCAAACGCTTTGTCCGCGAACGGCGCATACCAGCAGGATTGGCATGCCGTCGCCGCGATCTTCTGGTCGCTTGCCCAAACCTGATAGGCACAACCGATGCGCGAGGTCGGGCTGCAGATGGCCGCCGCTTCGGCCCAACCTACGGCAGACTAGCCGCCCCCAAGAGCAGCGGCAGTTCAGCCTCCAGCAGGCTGGAGCCGCCGGCTGCGAACGGCAGCAGGACGAGTGGCGCAGAGATTAGTACCGTCCAGAGCGCGGCCCAGTCGCGCACCTGATACCAAATCCGCGAGCATACTAGCACAATGTGGGGGTTCGGGGGCGGCGCAGCCGCCCCCGAATTTTCTTTTCCTGTGCAGCGCCCTGGCAAAGCCGGGGCGCTGCACAGGAAACAAAAGTGATGAAGCGGAGCAGCGATTGGGCCGAACCAGCGCAGCTTTGTGCTTTGCGATCACGTATGATACTGTGCGCTACCGGAATTATAGGTATTCGATATATCTAGCAAGATATCCTTGTCGCAGTCGTAGTTTGAAACTACTCCTTAACTTTCTGCCCTTTGGATTAATTCAATCATTGATGTAAATAAACCTGCCCCCTCTTGTCCATCCTGTCTTTGTCAATAAATTGACGTCAGCTCATAGAAGGCATTGCAGCAGGCATTCGCCCTCGTTTTAACCTCTATAT
>LJCR01000775.1 GCA_001399705.1 Kouleothrix aurantiaca | reverse complement strand
ATCTTGCCGCTGACGGTTTTCGGCAGCTCGGCAACAAAGACGATCTCGCGCGGGTACTTGTACGGCGCGGTGATCTGCTTGCAGTGATCTTGCAGCGCCGTCGCCAGCTCCGGCGAGCCTTGCTGGCCGGGTTTCAGCACCACAAAGGCCTTGATGCGCTGGCCAATCCGCTCGTCGGGCACGCCCACCACCGCCGACTCCGCGACGGCAGGGTGTTCGAGCAGCGCCGACTCAACCTCGAACGGGCCAACGCGATAGCCCGACGTTTTGATCACATCGTCGGAGCGCGCCACAAACCACATATAGCCGTCGGCGTCGCGCACGGCCCGGTCGCCGGTCACATACCAGTCGCCGCGGAACGACGTGGCGTTGGCGCGGTCGTCGTTCAGGTAGCGCTCGAACAGGCCCACCGGGCGCTCGGGCGTCAGCCGCACCGCAATGTCGCCTTCCTGGCCGTCGGGCACCTCTGCGCCGCTGTCGTCAATCACGCGCACGTCGAAGCCGGGCGAGGGCTTGCCCATCGCGCCGGGGCGCGGCGCCATGCACGGGAACACCCCCACCAGCACCACGCTTTCGGTCTGGCCGTAGCCCTCGCGAATGTCGAGGCCGGTGCCTTCTTTCCACACCGCAATCACTTCCGGGTTGAGCGGCTCGCCCGCGCTGACGGCGTGGCGCATGGCCGAAAGGTCGAAGCGCTTGAGATCTTGCAGGATCAGCGCGCGGTAGGCCGTGGGCGGCGCGCAGAAGGTTGTGACGCCGACGCGCTCGAGCACGCCGAGGATGCGCGCTGCGTCGAAGCGGCCGCGGAAATCGTACACCACGTTGCACGCGCCCTGGCTCCACGGCCCGAACAGCTTGCCCCAGGCCGCCTTCGCCCAGCCGGTGTCGGAAAGCGTCAGGTGGCGGTCGTCGGGCGTGAGGTCGAGCCAGTATTTGCCGGTGATCTGGTGGCCGATGCCATAGCTGGCCTGCGTGTGGCCCACCATCTTGGGCATGCCGGTGGTGCCTGAGGTGAAGTAGATCAGCAGCGGGGCATCGGCGCGGGTGCGCTCGAAGCTGGCGGGCGTGCCAACCGCCGCCGCGAGGTCGTGGTAGTTCTGCCAGGGCGCGGCTGCCGCGCCAACAGTGATCCAGTGCTCAACGCTTGTGCCGCTCAGCAGGTCGGCAAATTTCGCGGCGCTGTCGGGGTCGGTGATCACTGCCTTCGCGTCGGAAATTTCCAGCCGGTAGCGCAGATCTTTGCTGGTGAGCATGGGCGTGCCGGGCATGAACACAATGCCGGCGCGAATGCAGCCAAGCACCAGAATCCACCACTCGGGGATGCGCGGCAGCATGATGAAGATACGATCGCCCTGGCGCAGGCCAAGCTGCGCAAGCGCGGTGGCGGCCACCTGCGTTTCGTGCTGCAGCTCGCGCCACGAGTAGCTGCGCTCGTCGCCGGCCTCGTTCGACCACAGCAGCGCGGGCTGGTCGGGGCGCTCGGCAGCCCAGCGGTCGATCACGTCGGTGGAGAAGTTGAAGAACTCGGGCCGTTCCCACTGAAACGATTGGTAGGTCGCGTCGTAATCCGTCATGTTCCGAGGTGCGTACGGTGCCATGAAATGCGCCTCCTCTCTGAGGGTAGCTCCTTCGCCTGACGAGGTACGAGTACCGGTATACGATCGACGATTGCAGATCTTAGATTGGGCCGCTGAAAGCGCGCTACCCTCCCTTCTTCATGCTCAGGCCAATCCGGCCGCGCGCATGGTCGATGCTGAGCACGCGCACATCAACCACGTCGCCAACCTGCACCACATCGAGCGGGTTGCGCACAAAGCGGTCGGCCAGCTCGGAGACGTGCACCAGGCCGTCCTGCTTCACGCCAATGTCCACAAACGCGCCAAAATCGACGACGTTGCGCACGGTGCCGCGCAGCTGCATGCCGGGCTGCAGATCTTCCATTTTCAGCACATCGGCGCGCAAGAGTGGCGGCGGCGCGTCGTCGCGCGGGTCGCGGCCGGGGCGGGCCATGGCGTCGAGCATGTCGTTGAGGGTCGGCTCGCCGATGCCCAGGTCGGCGGCGAGCTGCGCGGGCGTGCTTTCCTTGTCGGCGAAGAGCTTGCGCACGCGGGCGGCCACATCGGGCAGGCGCGTATGCTTTTCGCCATAGCGCGCCAGCAGCGCCCGCGCCGCCGCGTAGGATTCCGGGTGCACGGCAGTGTTGTCGAGCGGGTCGCTGGCCTCGGGGATGCGCAAAAAGCCGGCCGACTGCTCGAAGGCCTTGGGGCCAAGGCCCTTGACCTTCAGCAGTTGCTTGCGCGCGCCAAACGGGCCATTCTCGTCGCGGTGCGCCACAACTGCCTTGGCGGTTTTGCTGTTCAGGCCCGCGACATAGCCCAGCAGTGCGGCCGAGGCAGTGTTAAGATCGACGCCGACGAAGTTTACGCAGCTTTCGACCACCGTGCCAAGCTGCTCGCCCAGGCGCTTCTGGTCGACATCGTGCTGGTAGAGGCCAACGCCCAGCGCTTTCGGGTCGATCTTCACCAGCTCGGCCAGCGGGTCTTGCAGGCGGCGCGCAATCGACACATTGCCGCGCTGCGTGGCGTCCAGATCGGGAAATTCCGCGCGCGCCGCTTCCGACGCCGAGTACACCGACGCGCCGGCCTCGCTGACCATCACATACTTGAGCGGGAAAGCGGCGATCTTGATCACTTCAGCTACCAGCGCCTCGGTTTCGCGCGAGGCGGTGCCGTTGCCAATCGCGATGATCTGTACGCCCCAGCGCTGCGCGGTTTTCAGCAGGCTGTCTTTGGCGCGGTCGGGCTGG
>LJCR01000774.1 GCA_001399705.1 Kouleothrix aurantiaca | reverse complement strand
GATCATGCGCCCGTCGTCGCTGAGCGCGCCGGGCTGAATCTCGGCGTAGAAGGCGTCGGCCTCGGCCTTGCGCTGGGCGAAGATCGTGTCGAAGTCGGCGAAGGCCGAGGGCGGCAGGTGGATCGCGGGCGTATCGGCCGCGCCGTCGGTGGCGGGCTGCGGCTCGGCGCGCGCGTGGATCAGGTTCAGGCGAATTGTCACGGTTTCACCCGCGCCGATGCTCAGGCGGTAGTGCGCAGCGGCTTTGGTGCCGGTCTGGGCCGGGTTTACGGCCTCGGCGCGGCCATTCACCACCGCGTCGTTGATGCCATCTTTGACGTAGGGTGTGGGGTTGGGCGTGCCAAACAGGCGCTCGGTATTTGTTTCGTTTTCAGTGAACAGCAGCGCCGGGCTGCCCTCGGCCACCAGCGTGTAGGAGCCCAGGCTCCAGTGTTCGGCCAGCATGCAGGCGTGTGAGGCGTCATTGTCGGGCGCGGCGCGGCAGATATTTGGGCGGCGATCCGCTCCATCGTGCTCTTCGCCCCAGGGCCAGGTATTGCGGAACCATAGCGTCGGCAGCAGGTGCAGCTCGGCGGGTTCCGGCCCGCGATTGGTCGCGCTGATGCGGATGAGCATGGCGTGCGTGCTCGATTTCGCATACTCGATCTCGACATCGAAGTAGCGATCCTCGGCAAACACGCCCGTGTCGATCAGCTCGAACTCGGGGTCGGCTTTGGTGCGGGCGCGGCTGGCGGCCAGCAGCTCGTCGTAGGGAAAGGCGGCCTGCGGGTATTTGTAGAGCATGCGCATATACGAATGCGTTGGCGTCGAGTCGAGGTAGAAGTAGTATTCCTTGACATCTTCGCCGTGGTTGCCTTCGGGGCCAGTCAGGCCAAACAGCCGCTCCTTCAAAATCGGGTCGCGCCCGTTCCACAGCGACAGCGCGAAACACAGGCGCTGCTGGTCGTCGCAAATGCCGCCAATGCCGTCTTCGCTCCAGCGAAAGGCCCGCGAACGCGCATGGTCGTGGGGGAAGTAGTCCCAGGCGCTGCCGCCGGGGCTGTAGTCTTCGCGCACGGTACCCCAGGCGCGATCGGCCAGGTATGGCCCCCACAGTTTCCAGTGCGCGGTTTTCAGGCGCTCGTGCTCGGCTGAAGTGAACTCTGGCATGGCTCAGGATTCCTGTCTGCGATGACGACGAAGGATGTACGATTGACCCTTCGACAAGCTCAGGGCAGGCGACCGACCTCGAAAGAGTGAACCGCGAAGGACGCAAAGGGCGCGAAGCGTTACAGGTTTGCAGGTTGCAGGTTTGCAAGTGCTTGGTTCTGCGGTTCCTGGTTCTTGGTTCTGTGGTTCTTGGTTCTTGGTTCTTGGTTCTTGGTTCTTGGTTCTGTGCCCCCTTCGTCCTTGGTCGGTCGTCGGTCGTCGCTCCCGCTACACGTTCTTCAGGTACTCGCGGATCATGAGCGCGGCGGTGGCGCCTTCGCCGGCAGCGCTGGCGGCCTGCTTGGTGCTGCCCTGCCGCACGTCGCCGGCCGCGAAAATGCCCGGCACGCTGGTTTCGAGCGTGGGCGTGGTGACGATAAAGCCATACTGGTCGCGCTCGATCGCGGGCGGCAGCCAGCCGCTGTTCGGCGTCAGCCCGATGAACACAAACACGCCCGCCGGTTCCAGATCCTCGCTCTCGCCAGTGGCGCGGTTGCGAATGCTGATGCCGCTGAGCTTGCTCTCGCCATGCAGCGCCGTCACCTCGGTGTTGTAGCGCACCTCGACCTTGGGCGTCTCCTCGATCTTGTCGATCACAACCTTGCTGGCGGTCAGGCGGTCGCCGCGCGCCAGGATCGTCACTTTATCGACAAAGCGCGTCAGGAACAGGCTTTCTTCGCCCGCGCTGTTGCCGCCGCCAATCACCGCGACCTGCTTGCCCTTGTAGAAAGGGCCGTCGCAGGTGGCGCAGAAGTGCACGCCCGCGCCGATCAGGTCGTCTTCGCCGGGCACACCCAGGCGCTTGTAGGTCGAGCCGGTGGCGATCAGCACGGCGCGCGCGCCATAGGTGTTGCCGTCGGCAGTGGTCACGTAGTGCGATTCTTCCTCGCTGCGCAGGCTTGTTACTTCCTGCGCCTGCAGCAGCTCCACGCCGAAGCGGCGCGCCTGCAGGGTCAGGCGGTCGGCAAATTCCGCGCCGCCAATGCCGTCGGGGAAGCCGGGGAAGTTGTCGAGCCGCTCGGTGACGCCGGCCTGCTCGCCGAGGCCACTCCGCTCGATCACCAGGACATCCAGGCCGTCGCGCGCGCCATACAGCGCGGCCGTCAGGCTGGTTGGGCCGCCGCCGATGCAGATCAGGTCGTAGTAATCCATCTTGGCGCGCGTCTGCAAGCCCAGCTTGGCGGCCAGCTCGGCGTTGCTCGGCTCGATCAGCATGCTGCCGTCGTCGAACACAATCGTCGGGATGATGCGCTTGCCGTTGTTGGCGCGCTCGACCAGCGCCAGACCCTCGGCGTCCTGCTCGACATCGACCCAGTTGTAGTGCACGCGCTGCTCGCCCAGAAACTTCTTGGCGCGCTTGCAGTCGCTGCACCAGGTTGCGCCATACACCGTTAGGTTCGTGTGGGACATGGGGAATGTCTCCTTTGTTCTCACTTGCGGTTCTGCGAGTGTAGTCTGCGGCGCGGCGGATTTGTTACAGGCGGTGAACGAAGAGCAGATTAGTGGAGCCACAGCGTTTTGGTTTATCGCTCGGTGGCCTTTGTGTTCTCTGTGGCATAATAATTTGGTCTTCGGAAATAGGCCTGCTATTTCCGCGCAGGCGGGTTTTGTATTATAC
>LJCR01000773.1 GCA_001399705.1 Kouleothrix aurantiaca | reverse complement strand
AAACGGGTCATCGTGGTAGAAGGTACCTTCCTTCGGGTAGATCGCCACCAGCGGCACCTGCGGGTTTTTATTCTTGTTGAAGTCGATCAGCGTGACTTCTTCCATTGGAAAGGCCGAAATGTACGACATGCCGAATTTCTGCATGTTGTCGCTGAACACCAGCGTGTTGTAGCCGTGGTGCTTGATCGCCTTGCCCAGGTCGCGGATGAACTGCTGGCTCTTGGCGCTCTGAATGTCGGCGGTGCTCAGGTCGCGCTGCTTGCCCGAAGAAGCGTAGAACTCGGCCAGCAGCGTCGAAAGCGCCGAAGTGCTGATCTCGGGGTCGGTGTGGCCCCACGAGAAGCGGCCCCACTCGGGGTGGCCGAATTTGCCCCAGCCCTGCGGGTCGTTCGTCAGCTCCAGCAGGTCGGCCCAGCCAATCGGCTTGTTCGGGTAGCCCATCGCCTCGGCCATTGGTTTCCACATCGAAATGACCACCGGCGTCAGCACCAGCGCGCGGTTAGAAACCGCAATATTGGGGTTGCTGGCTTCCTGCTTCAGCACTTCGAGCCATGTCGAGGCCGAAGGCGACCAGATCGTCGGCTTGAGCTGGCCGTTCTTGATCTCGGTGCGCGCTGCGCCGCTTGATTTATTTACACCTTCAACGAAAACCACCTGCCCGTTGATTTTGGTGTTGCTCGCATTAAACGTGCTGATGCGCTCGGTCAGCCAGCCTTCCTTTTCGGGGCTGTAGGCGATGCTGATCTTCAGCGCATTGCTGGGGGCTTCGGGCGTGCCAGTTGTGCTGGTGCCGCCGCCGCCGGGCAGGCTGCATGCCACCAGCAGAAGCGCGAAAAGCATGAGCGAAAGTTTGCGCATGGGCGAACTCCTCAAATTAGCGTGATGGGCGCGCAGAAGGGCACTATGAGCTACCGGCATCTTATCATGAAATCGGCGGCGTGGGCAGATCCTGCGGCAGATATGGGCTGCACGCGTGCTTTCTGCCGCACGCGGATGCGTTCCACTATACTACGAAATGCGGCGGCGATTGTTTCAGGAGCGGAAGCACAGCGAGGGCTCCCAGCACTGCTGGGAGCCCTCGGAGCTGGATGAGCGGGTGTTACTTGTCGGTGAGGATGCAGGGCTCGGGCGGGGCCGGGCAGCCGCGAATCACCGGGAAGTACATTTGCTCAGCTGGAATGAGCTGCACTGTAGTCGTGCCGAACGCGCCGCCCTGCGCCGTGCCGCGCACCACCGCCGGCCCGGCGACATGCCCGGTCAGCAGCACGCTGGCGCTGCCGCTGGCGTTGCTGATTGCGGTTGCCGAGCTCAGCTTGCCGCTCGACGTGGTGAAGGTTACAGTCTGCCCGGCCATGACTGCGCCATTTGCGTCGCGCACCACTGCCGTCACCACCGAGCTTTGCACACCATTGTTCTTGATCGTTGTCGGCGCAGCGCTCAGCGCCACCGAGGATGCGGCAGAGGTGTAGGTGTTGGTCGATGTGTCGATCGGCTGGTAGTCGTTGTGGAAGAAGAACGACTGCACATCGTGGTTTTCGTACGCGCCGCCGGTGCCGCCGGTAAAGCCCACAAAGGCGTCGGGGCCAATATCATTCGCCAGGTTGCGCGTCTCCGTCATCACCACCTGCGCGGCAGTGCGGTTGTTCGCGTTGTTCATACGCACCTGCAGGTTGTTCGTCGCGCCGTTGTAATCGACCCACACGTGCCAGGTGTTGTTCGCCAGGGCGCCGGGCGCCGGGGCGGTTTGCACCGAGTGAACGTCGCCGTTGATATCGAGGCCGATATGGTTGGCGTCGGGGTCGGCAATACCGTCCTCGACATTCTTCCAGGTGTCGAACTCAATGCCGACGCTGGGCTGAATGCCCTTGTAGCCCAGGCCGCCACCCGTCGATGTCACGTCGTTGGCCTGGGTCTGGATGGTGAACACAATGCCGTCGGCGGGCGGAACCGAGCCCTGCGAGAACGCCAGCACAAAATACGCACTGAACGAGCGCTTGTTGGCCAGCGAGATACGATTCTTGAAGAAGGCGCTGCCATTCTGCTGGGCAACCGCTGGTGTCAGGCGGATGGCGCCGCCAACGAGCTGTGACGCGCCATTGAGCTTCCATACGCCAATATTTGAATTATTAAACGAAGGAAACGCCGCTGTAATTGTCAGGTTTGCGGCTGACGCATTTGAAGCGCCGAGTGCTACCAAGAGTATTAGTGTGCTAAAAATTGATACAAGACGAGCAGATACAAGGCGTCGTTTCCAAAAAAACAGCTTCGATGAACGCATAAAACCTCCAATACATAAATGTTTTTTCTGTGCAAAAGTTTAAAAAATCAAATAATAACAAGCTCCTTTCAATATCAAAGAGCATTTTTGGCACGAGGAGCGCTTCTGCGCACGAAAAACTATCCCACGCACGTAAGGCCGTGCTGATGGTATCAGCAGATTATATAAGCGATACGTTGCCAGATATTATCGAGTTCGTGAGTCCTTGTATGAATAATACTAGCTGAATCCGTGAATCAGGTCAAATTAACATTTGTTTAAAAATATCGGCTTCAATATGACTTTTGGCCTATGTTATATGAACAAAACGTAATGCCAGAAAAGTATAAAGAAGCTTTTTACTTATACGTATAGCTCTTTGCACTGCAAGATACTTTCGCCATTACCGAAACAGCACCACGCGAGACGTACCTTTGAATCATTGCTATCGGTTCATCTACGACGAATGACCGTAGATATTCAGGGTGTTGCTATGTGGTTGATTTTCCTTGCGCTGGCATGGATTGTGGGATTGGTGATTGCCGACGGG
>LJCR01000771.1 GCA_001399705.1 Kouleothrix aurantiaca | reverse complement strand
TGCTACTCATGGACAACTCCTTACTGAACAGGGTTGGCAACTCGTCAGTATAGGCGAAGTCTGTGAGTAGCGCACATCGCACTCCAGACTGAACTGTCAACCGTTTTGGAAAGTGTTAGCTACTCAGGGCATATTTGTTTGTTACTTATACTGCGTGAACCCAATCTCGCCCGGCGCCTTGGGCATTGCATAGAGCGATGACACCTCAATGGACGCCACATCTTAGAATCCCATCTTAAACATGTATTTTGCGGGTTGTGCACTGCCACAACAAGGACACCTCAGCGCTTGATTGACTTTCTGTTTTCGTATGTTGGTGCCTAGGAAGGCAAATACGGAAACAAAAATCGAGGTGCTATTTGGCTACAGCGTGGTGTATCTTTATCATCTTCAGCTCTATTCTGGGGTTTGGCGTACCGGCCTGTTGGCTATTTGGTGGTCGCAAGCCCCTGAATACATTGGCATGGTTGCAAGTGCCGTTTATAGGGATAGCGTTTATTATCCTTACTTTACAGAATTTACTCTACTTCGATCTGCCGATTGGGAAGACATTCTGGTTGCTCTGGCTCGTAGCGATCGTCTTGTGGATCTGGTTTTATCGTAGCGGAGAGATTCTGAAGAGCGCCAAAACCCTACCCTATAGCGCTTTTATTGTTGCTGTCCTAGTCTATTTGGTACAGAGTATTGGGCTGGCGCTCGTGGGCGCACGATATTATGTTGGATACGGCTGGCCTGATCAGCTCAATTACACAATGATTGCGCAGTTTCTTGTCGACAAGCCTTTTTCTATCACCCCAGCAGATGTCGGCAATCAAGCGTATTTAGCCAATGTCTTTTTATTTAAGAATGATCGAATCGGTCAATCTGTCCTTCATGGCTTTTTTGTTGCGAGCAGCTTTCAGGACGCGAAAACTCTGTTTGAGCCACTTATTTTACTTGCCCCAAGTTTGCTTGCACTGGCGATCTACGCTCTTTGCAGCCGAATCGGCATAGGTAAGTATCACGCAATGCTTGCCAGTGCCGCTGCCGGCATGCTTCCCAGTATCACACTTTTGCACCAACTGAGCTTTCTCTCGCACGCACTATCAATACCATTTTTGTTGCTTTGGCCGGTCATACTTGACACACTTATTGATAAACCGAATCGCTATCATCTGACCACGGCTGCTGTTCTTATGACAGCAGCGACCAGTATCTACACAGAACTGTGGGCAATTTTAGTGCTCTTGTCGATCAGTATGATTGGTTTGGCAGCATTGCTTAGTCTGCAACGCTGGAAGTTAATAGTATATTGCGGTGTGATACTTGTCTCACCGTTTGTGTTGCTGCCATTCTTTTCAAAGGCGATCTTCGTCATTTTTATGCGCTTGGATGCGGGTATCCTGCAAAATATCTACCCGTGGGCATTTCAAGCGGAAGGAATTGCGCGGATCTGGTTAGGCGAATTTGCAACAACGCCGGTTCAATGGCTTCACCTGCTTGGCATAGTGATGGCCGTTCTGGCAACAATTGGCGCATATTGCGGATTAGCCTTGTTAGTGTTACGTCAGATTCGCGATCGCGCTAGCTGGCAAGATTTCTACGGTTGGCGCACGCTGATCGTTGCCTTGGCGGTTCTAGGCTTGTCGCTGCTTCCACTCGGTGTGTTCGTGCGCGGCACCGAAAATCCATATCAATTCTACAAACTGCTAATTACTATCAGCCCACTGTTTATCGTTGGTCTTATGGTGCTGGCAAGCGATTACAAACGAACTGCATCTGGTCAATCTGCATTTGCCTTGCTACGCGGTACACAAACGGTCTTGATTGGCTTTCTCGTTATTTTCGCAATCAGTACTGCGAGTACCGTCAATATCGCGATCCAGTCGACACGCCTTGAAGCTGGTGATCGGAATCTCGGGCGATTGTTGCTTGCGCCCGACATACGTACACTGCAAGCTCGTCTCAGCCAGCTTCATCAGGACAATTTGCTTATTACGAATGTTAGCACGCCACGTACGGCGTTTGCTGTGAACTGGTTAATCGGATGGTTGACTTATTTTGCACGCGATAACCGGATTTGGCTCACTACACCGATGATTAATGGTACCGATGTGAGAAATCAGCCGGACCTAGCACCTATTCTTGATCTCAACTCATTACCGAATGACGCATTGATTCTTACCGTAAAGAATGATGATGCGTTTTTCAAACGGCCAGACAATCCTGTTGAGAAAGTGTGGTCTAACGACACGTATCAGCTGATCAGAACAACGCCGCAGTCGTGGTTCTTTCTACGGCAATTCACTAATCCTAATGGAATAGAAACTTTTCGTGAGCAACCATTTTTTTGGATAGGAAAGGGGGTCACGACCCTTGAGGTGTTTACGCTTCGGTCGGGCACACTGACGATTGGCGGGCGGCTGTTTATCGGACCGAGCTTACCTGAAAACCCCGTGCGGAACATTCGCATATACACTAACACTGGTTTCACTAAGGATCTCAGCCTTCGACGCACCAATGAATCATTTACCGTCCCAATTCTGGCTGGAACAACAATTATATCGATCAAGGCGCTAGATCAACCAAGTCAGCTCATGGGGCCAAATCACGACCGGCCGCTTCTGCTTGGCATGCAAAGTCCTTGGATACAGTTCAAGTAAAGCGCAGTTCTGTGATGAGCTGTATTTGTGCTCTTATGGGTAAGGAGTAGCTCAAATATGTCCACTTTCCCGTACTTGAGCGTAATCGTTCCAGCATACAATGAAGTCAAAAGCATTAATCGCACCCTTGATGCCATCCAAGCATACCTTAACCAGCAGCCGTATC
>LJCR01000772.1 GCA_001399705.1 Kouleothrix aurantiaca | reverse complement strand
AGATCGATCCGTCGCTCATTCCGGCCGGCGCTGGTGGCGAGTCGGTGCAATCACTCACCGCAACCGAGTCGCTGAACGCTGGCGATTGGGTGAACATCTACAACAATGCCGGCACGCCGGCGGTGCGCAAGGCACTGGCCCAGGACACCACGAAGGCCGCACACGGTTTTGTGAAAGCCTCCGTGGGCGCCGGTCAGCCGGCCAATGTCTACAAGGGCGGCGATAACGAGAAGATCCCACTCGGTTCGTTCTCAGCTGCCGATATTGGCAAAATGGTTTTCCTGAGCGCGGCCACAAGTGGCGCGACCACCCTCACCCCTCCTGCCGCAACCGGCAACCTGATTCAGCCGCTGGGTAAAATCGTGAATATCGATGCCAGCTTTATCACCGTGGACATGGATCTCGGTGTGGAGATTGTCGTCTAATGCCTACGAACCCGTTGATTCGTCCGCCGGCGGACAAACAGCCCGAACCGGAAAAAGTCTACGCGGCCGAGATCACCATGACCGTGTACGTGATTGCGAAGAACAAAGAGCACGCCCAGAAGATCATCGAGGGCGGTGTGAGTTTGGCAATTAACGTCGTTCCACGCACCACCAAGATTGAGGTAAAAGACTAAGTGGCTCCGACGAAGTACCTGGTTGCGGACCCGGCAACGGGCCGACTCCAGCAGCAATCAGGGAATGCGACCTACGTTGGTCCAGCCGGCGCGGGGCGTCTGGTGGCGCTCGCCGATAACGGCAAGATCGACCCAGAGCTGATTGACCTTACTGACGGCGTGCTGCCGCCTGGTGGCACTGAGGGGCAGGTTCTTACCATCGTCGCCGGCGAGGTCGCATGGGCCGACGCCCAGACCGGCGCAGGCACTGGCGAGTTTTTTAACCCCATGGACGCCTACGGCGACATGATCATCGGCAGCGGTTCGGAGTATACAAACGAGGCGCTTTTGTCGCTCGGTGCGACGGCCAGCGATAGCGCGACCTATCAGAACTTCTTCGCGAGCTACGCGATCGACGGCGACGAAAACACAAACTGGTTTGGTAGTTCGAGCTTTTCCGCCTATCTGCAGATCGACCTTCAGACCCCGCAAGCAATCACTGGATGGCGACTGAACCAGAGCGGCAACGACTGGCGCCGGCGCTTCGTGGTCGAGAGCAGCCCAGACGGGACGACCTGGACGGTGCAAAGCGATGCGTATAACTCGGGGAGCCCGCCTATCGATACGGGCATTATCCCATTGGCCAGCGCGGTGACAGCGCGCTATTGGCGCTTCCGAGCGGACGGCACTAGCCTGGCGGGAAACGGTTATGGCTGGGGCATTCGCACAGCTGGGCTCTACTCGGGCGGCACGGCCGGCACGCCCACGCGACTACCGATCGGCGATGAGAGCGATGTTCTGACGGTCGAGGATGGCATACCGACCTGGAAGCCTGCGCCACTTCCGCCGGCGCTGTTGATCTATATGGCAGAGAATTTTCGATAGGAGCAGCTATGGCCCTCGCGCCGCAGTTTATCAACGTGCCGAATCTTGGACTTACCAAGTTCACCAATGGCGACGGCACCAGTACCAAGACGATCTTCACGGCCGGCGCGAATGGAAGCCGCATTCTGAGCATGTGCGTCACGTCGAACGACCTGTCTTCGCGGCAGGTTCAGCTGGCGATTGTGCGTGGCGGCGTGTCGTACAAGCTGAGCGCGCCGACCATTCCTGCCGCAGCTGCAGAAACGCCGGTGGTCAATCTCAACCTGCTCGATCCAAACTGGTTTGGCTGGCTCGATGCGAATGAGCCCCATCTGATGGTTCCGGCTGGCGTCACGTTTGAGGTCACGCCGCTGGTGGCGGTGAGTTCGGGCAAAGAGATCAGCGTTATGGTTTTTGCAGGAGATTATTAGAATGATTCTATTTCCGACGCCCGATCAGACGATCATCGGCGGGCCGCAAATATTGATGGATAGACTTCGACGCAGCCTGGCGGCGAAAAATGTTCCCGAAGAGACCATCGAAAGCGTGGTTGCCGCGTATACCGCGTATGGCGAGCTGACCGGAATTGGTAACTTGTTGCCGCTCGCGCAGGCAGTGCATGAGACCGGCTGGTTCAGGTCCGATCGCTGGGTGATTAGCCAGAACCCGGCCGGGCTCGGCGCGACCGATGATGGCGCCTGGGGGAATGTGTTCGACACGCCGGCCGCTGGTATTCTGGCACAGTACGCCCATTTGCTGGCATATGCCCTGCCGAATAAGAAAGGCTCGGCGGGGTCGCACCCCGCCAGACACTCTAAAACAGAATGTTTTACACGCGTGATCGGCTTTACTAGTGATAAACACTAGGTTCCGTAGCATATTTTGTAAATAGTATGCGCAGCATTTCTCAAGAAATTAAGACAATCAGCGGTGTTAAGTGTAGAGCAAACGTCATATTACTGCTTAAGTTAGACTAGGATGATGCCATGCACTAGGTATACACACCTCCAAACGGCTTCTATTCTAGGACTAGGCAGAGCGGCACATGCCGCCTGCGCCCCTAGCCTCGATTGTGCCTCACGACGTACGCACGATTCTGCTTTTCTACTTCCTCTTTTCTTTAAGCGTCGTACATAACCTCATACGGTGCGTCATCTGACTACTATTTATCATTCACTGGATGTGCTAGGGTATCCGCTGGATGTGCAAGCACATCCAATGGTATCCACTGGATGTGCTTGCATGATCAATTGTGCTCTAGCGAGTTTGGTCGAACCCCTCAATGGCGATCAATGCCACCTACTTGGCTCCTAGTACACCCATTCTTATACTAAATCCGTGAGAAT
>LJCR01000769.1 GCA_001399705.1 Kouleothrix aurantiaca | reverse complement strand
GCTGGTGCCAGATCTCGATCTTGATGTCGGGGTGCGTTTTCATGAACTCAGCCGCGACTTTTTCGTGGCTGGCTTTTTCCTCGGGGCTGCCCCAGAAGCCCCAGGTGACGGTGACCTGCTGGCCGCTGGCCGCCGTCGCAGCGGTGGGCTGCTCGGCGCCGGTTGTGCCAGCGGTGGGCTGCTCGGCGCCGGTTGCCGCAGTGGGCTGCTCGCCGGCGGCGGGCGCGCTGGTGGCGCTTCCGGTGGGCGTTGCGCCGCCGCCACATGCCGCCAGCAGCAGCAGCGCTATCAGCAGCAGCGCGGCAAGCTTGGGAGATCTGTGCCTGTGCATGAACTACCTCCTTCGAATGGAACACTTCCTATGATGGCCACCGGCGCGGCGGGTGCGCTGCACCGTGGATGTATAGGCCGGGAAGAGCTAGACTGGCCCACCGCCCGCGCGCACAATCATGTCGTTCACCTCGTTGGCGATCGCCGCCGCCGGCTTGGCCGCCAGCAGATCGTCGAACAAAGGCAGCGCGCCGGTGCGCAGCGCGGAGTCGGCATACAGAAACATCGAGGCCGACCAGGCTTGCTCGGCATAGCCCATGGGGTGCCCGCTATTGCCGTGCATCCACTCGTTGAACTCCCAGTCGGCGGTGATGCCCTGCTGGTTGGCCTGCGCCAGCCGCAGCAGTAATTCTTCGGCATGGCTGTGCCACTTATGGCGCACCAGCGCCGCCACATGAAAGCCGCCGATCATCGGCCAGATGCCGCCGTTGTGGTACTGGTGCGGCAGGTTCAGGTTGCGGCTGCGATAGTACTCGCGCCAGTTGCTTTCGCCGGGGTAGATCGGCGGGTGGATGGCTTTGGTCGGGTACGGCTCGTGCATGCCAACCTGGCGCATAAAGCGCAGAATATGCTCGGCGCGGTGCCAGTCGGCCACGCCGGTCAGGATCGCCAGCAGGTTGCCCAGGCTGTCGCACCAGTCGCCATATTCGCGGAATGCCACCCAGGGCAGGTAGTAGGGCCGGCTCGAAATCGTGCCGATGTTGTGATACAGCATGTACCACTCCAGGCGAAACGATTTCAGCCGTTCGAGCTGCGTGGCGAAATGCTCGGCCACCCAGCAGCGGTCGATCCACATCAGCAGGTTCAGGCGCTCGTGGATGCCGGTGGAATCCACCACCAGCCTGTGCGTGGCGGGCTGCGCGGCCGCAAGCGCGGCGGCCATCTGCTCGTGCGCCAGGGCCGCGCCATAGTAGAGCACATTGTCGTAGAGCGTGTTGTAGCGCACCGCCAGCAGGTCCATCCAGTCGCCAGCCTCGGGCACCTCGATCAGCCCGCACTCATTCATGTCCTGGTATTCCAGCCACAGCAGCGCCCGGTCGATGCTCGGCCAGTGGCGTTGCAGAAAGGCGAGATCGTGGCTGGTCTGGAAGTACAGGTAGTGGCCCAGGATGTACCACAGGTTCGAGTCGGTTGCGCCGGCATTCTCGGTGCTGACGTAGCCGGTGTCGGGGTTGACATTCAGCTGGATCAGGCCGCGCGCCGACTGGTGCGCCGCCATTGTCTCCAGCGCCGCGCGTGCTGTTGCGATCATCTGCGCGTCGCCGGTGGCCAGCGCGCCCAGGAACACCACGCCATTATCGCGCGCCCAGATCTGCGGGTAGCCGGCCGCCAGCCCCGAGGCGCGAAAGCCGTGGGAGCTAACGCAGCGGCCCAGCACATCATGAGCACGCTGGCGGGTTTCGTTTATCAGCTGTGATGTACTGCTCATCGAGAATCTCGCGATACCTGCATGCGCAGGCCAGGTGGCGGTTCGTGGCGATTATGATGGGTGAGGTGCTGTGCGGGATGTTATAGCAGGTGGGGGAGCGCTTGTCAAACCGGCACGGCTTCGCAGGCCAGAAACGTCAAGCAGAACATGGAACCTTCACCCTCAAGCGGCTCGAACCAGATCGCGCCGCCATGCAGCTCGATCAGCAAGCGCGCCAGGTGTAAGCCCAGGCCGGTGCCACTGCTTGCTACCGCAGCGGCAGGTGTGCGAAAAAATGCATCGAAGAGATACGGCTGGTCGGCCGCCGGCACGCCAGCGCCGCTGTTTTGTACCGTCAGCACAACAAACGCGTCGTCGCGGCATTCCAGGCGCACCGTGATTTTCCCGTTGGGCGGTGTGTATTTATTTGCATTATTGATAATCTGGTCGATAATCTGCGTGGCGCGTGTTTCATCGCACAGCACCAGCGGCAGGTCGCCAATGATCAGTTCAAGCTGCTGCTGTTTGAGCTCCAGCTGCTCGCGGTAGCGCAGGCACACTATTTCTACCAGGGTTGGCAGGTCGGTTGGGTACAGGGCCAGCTCAACATGCCCCGATTCGATCTGCGCAAGATCGAGCAGGTTCGATGTCACGTTACGCAGGCGCAGAACGTTTTCCAGCATCACTTCCAGCGTGGCGCGCTGCTCGCGTGTCAGCGGGCCGCATTCATCATCGAGCAGCAGCTCAAGGTAGCCAAGCAGCGGCGTAAGCGGGTTGCGCAGCTCGTGCGCGGCAACCGTCACAAAATTCGCATTGGCCCGGTCGGCGCGGCGCAGCTCTTCGGAAGCGGTTTGCAGCGCGGCGTGGTGATGCTTCAACTCGCCATTTAAGTAACGAATCTCGGCGTGACGATCGGCCGACTGAGTGTGCAGGCGATACTGCTCGGTGACATCGGCCACTTGCACCAGCAGCTGCGCCGGTGCGGGGGGGGCGTGGTAGCGGCTTACGCACAGCGAGAAAAACGCAATGCCACTATCGTCGTGCGGGCGGGTGAGCAGCGAAAGTTTGAGC
>LJCR01000077.1 GCA_001399705.1 Kouleothrix aurantiaca | reverse complement strand
GTACGAGCAGCAGCTGCACGCCGAATACGATCAGGTGATCGCGCAGCTGGCCAGCACGCTGGCTACGCCAATCACGCGCGAACGCCTGGCGTCAGCCTTCGCAGCACTGCTTCGCCAGCACCACAAGCGCCTGCGCGCCATACTCGCCGCGTATTGCACGGCAGCGCAGCCCGGCGACCTGGCGCACCACCCATTGCTGCAAACCGTGCCATGCGATGAATATTCGCCGCGCTTTCAGCTGGCAGTGCTGGGTTGCAGCCTGCGCCAGCTTCGCGAGCCAATTCTTGATCTTGGCTGCGGCAGCGATGGCCGGCTGGTGCTGTTCTTGCGGCAGCAGGGCCTGGCAGCCTTTGGTGTCGATCGTTTCGCGCCAGCTGGCGAACATTTTGTGCAGGGCGATTGGTTTGCGTTTGATGTTGGCGGCCGCGCGTGGGGCACAGTTATTGCCCACCATACCATCTCAACACACTTTGTATACAGCCATAGCCATCAGCTGCCTATTGCACGGCAATACGCCCAACTGTATCGACAAATTCTCCGCAGTCTTGCGGTGGGCGGCGCTTTTTGCTATGCGCCGGGTGTGCCGTTTTTTGAAGCGCGAATCGCCAGCCTGCCCGCATACACAGTAGCGAAAACACCTATTCCCCTGAGCGACCGGCTCGGCATTGGCGCAATTGCCTACGCCACAAGGGTTCGCCGTATCGTCTAGCGCGTGTTGCTTTCAGCCCGCGCTGCAAAGGAGAACGCTCATGCACTGTACAATGTGCGACGCCGAAATCCCAAATGATTCCAAGTTCTGCATTATTTGCGGCGCTGCGGTTGCGCCAGCAAAAACCGGCGCGACCGAGCGGCTCACCCCGATCGAGCACATCGCGCTCGACCCGTCGATGATCACCTCGGCCTTTACGCTGCCGGGCTACCAGATGGTACGCTCGCTGGGCATTGTGCGCGGGCTGACGGTGCGCTCGGCCAGCATCGGCGGGCAGATCGCCGCGGCCTTTCAGTCGCTTGGCGGCGGCAACATCCGCACCATGACGGCGGTGTGCGAGCATACCCGCACCGATGCCTACCTGATGGTGCTGGCGCACGCCGCCCAGCTTGGCGCAAACGCGATCATCGGCTTTCGGTACGACACCACCGAGATCGCCCAGGGAATGACCGAAGTGCTGGCCTATGGCACGGCAGTGATTGTCGAGCCGGAAGGAAACGCGGGCGGGTAGAGCATAGCGCTGATAATTGTATGCAGGCAGCGGGGTGGCATAGCCGCCCCTTTTTCGTTGGCCATGCGCAGCCGCCGGCCTTTGAAGCTTCCGTGCCTGTTTTGACGCAGTTCTGGTGCTGTTCCGCATCCTTTCGATCATCCCGCGGTCATCTTCGGCGCTATTGAGAAGAAGGGCGCTTTGCTATGATTATTTTCGGTGCGACAGATGAAGACCATGTTGTTCCTTCATGAGTCCTGGCAGCCATCGCTCATAAAAGGGTAGTGTGTATGATCCAACCACAGCCAATTCAGATCCTTGTCATCGATGATGATGCCGATCAAAGTTCTATTCTGGCCGATTTACTGTCGGCGCAGGGGCATAGTGTTCTTCTGGCCGGCTCGGGGCGCGAAGGCCTGGCACTGGCGCAGGATCATCTGCCCGACCTGATCTTGCTCGACGTGATGATGCCTGGGATGGATGGCTTTGCTGTATGTGAAGCGTTGCGCGCCAACCCGCAAATAGCCGAAGTCAATATCCTGATGATGACGGCGCTGGAAGATCGCGCATCGCGCTTGCGTGGCATTGGGGCCGGTGCCGACGAGTTTCTCACCAAGCCGCTCGACCATATGGAGCTGAGCTTGCGCGTGCGCACCATCGCGCGCATTAACCGCTACCACCACCTGCTCAACGAGCGCGAGCGCGCCGTCGCCGCCCTGACGCAGGCGCGCGACACCGCACTCGAAACGCTGCGGCTGAAATCGGAATTTATGTCAACCATCAGCCACGAGCTGCGCACCCCTCTGAATGGCATTCTTGGCATGAGCGAGCTGCTGCTCGACACTGCGCTCGACGCCGAGCAGCAGGAATATGCTCGGGCAGTGTACGATTCGGGCAATGTGCTGCTGGCAATCGTTGGCGATATGCTGGAATTTACCAGGCTTGAGTCGGGCGCCTACGCGCTCACAATGTCCCTCTTCAAGCCAGCCGCCACAATTGCCAGCGTGGTTGAAGCGCAGCGCCCGGCCGCCCAAGCCAAGGGGCTGGAGCTGACGTGCAGCGCTGATGCGGATGTGCCACAGTACGCCATGGGCGATCCATCGCGCCTGCAGCTGGTGCTTGGCAAGCTGCTCGACAATGCGATCAAGTTCACAGCGCAGGGCTCGGTTCAGGTGAGCGCCGGCCTGGCCGGCGAATCGGCGGAGCTGGCGCACCTGAGCGTGCGCGTGCGCGACAGCGGGATCGGCATTGCGGAAACGAGCCATCAGCAGATTTTCCAGCCTTTTCACCAGGCCGACGGTACAACGACCCGGCGCTACGGTGGTATTGGCCTGGGCCTGGCGATCTGCAAGCGCGTGGTCGAGCATATGGATGGCGCGCTTGGGGTAGAAAGCAGCCCCGGCCACGGCGCAACCTTCTGGTTCCAGCTGCCCCTGCGCAAAGCCGCGCCGTGAGCAGCAAGCCAAAACCCAGCTCCGCCATTGCCCGATTTCCCCTGCAAGAAAATTGAACGCGCCCTCCCGGTACGAGCGACATAGATGCTGAAATACAGCAAGGATGCCTCCAATGAACTATCGCCTCAGCAACGTGGCATTACGCACCAGCCTGATTTACGGCGTGGTTGCGGCGTGGTGGCTCCTCTACTCGGATCGGATCGAAACAAGCCTGGTAACCGACACCAGGCTGCTGGAATTTCTGCAAGCCAACAAGGCCGGGATGTTTTTGGCAGTGACCATACCGCTGCTGTACATTGTGCTGCGCCAGCAGATGCAGCGCCACGAGCAGGCCAGGGCCGCGCTCGCGGCCAGCGAGCAGCGCCTTTCACGGATCATCAGCTCGGCCAAGGATCCGCTGCTGATTGTCGACCCATCGCGTCGCATTACGCTCTTCAATACCGCCGCCGAGCAGATGTTTGGCTGCGCTGCCGCCGAGGCAATTGGCCAGCCGGTCAGCCGCTTCATCCCACAGATCTGCGCAATGCTTGCCCTGCCCAACGGATCTGCGGGTGATACCAGCACCGCGCAATGCTCAATCAACACAACAGCGGTCTTGACGGCTGTGCGCGCCGACGGAGCTGAGTTTTTTATCGAAGCCGCTGGCGCGCGGATCGTGGACGCCGGGCAGACCTTGTGCATGATCTCGGTTCGCGATGTCACCGAGCGCAAACGGGCGGACGAAGCGCTGCACCGTTCCGAAGCACGCTTTATGACCACCTTTCAGGCCAGCCCGGTTGCCCAGGCCATGCTCCGAAGAAGCGACCTGCAAATTATCGATGTCAATAGAAAATTGGAATATTTGCTGGGGTATGGCCGCGAAGAGCTGCTAGGCCACAATCTGCACACAATCGGCATCTTCCCCGCTCGCAGTATGAGCAGGCTGGGCGAGCTTCGCCACGCCTTGCAAGAGCAATATGCCTTGTTCAATTCCGAGCTCACCATCACTACCAAGATGGGCGAAGCGCGCCAGGCACTGTTTTCAACCGTGCCGTTCGAGATCGACAACGAGGCCTGCACGCTCCTCACAGTGCAAGACCTTACCAAGCGCAGGCACGCCGAGGAACTTATGCAGCGCGCGACCGAACGCCTGGAAGTGCTGGCTGCGGCGTCGCATGCCTTTGCACAGGTTGAAAACGACCACCAGGCCGTGCTTGAGCAACTGACAAAAACCGCGGCGCATCTGGGCGATGGCTGTGCGATCGCGTTTCTTTCCGACGATCGCACATACCTCAGATTGGCGGCGCTATACGATAGTGATCCGCAGATCAGCGCAGCCCTGGCTTCCACAGTACAAAGCTCGCTGGTGCCCGCCGACAGGGCGACGATGACGGCGCACGTTTTGCGCAGCCAGCCGCCAATCCACGCGTCGCTTGCCGATCCGCACCAGTATTCTCTGGGAACCCAATCGACGATCGCAGCACTGATCGAAGCGCAGGGTGTTTCCATCCATAGCATACTGGTGGCTCCCCTGCGCTTGCAAGGCCAGATTTTAGGGGCACTGTTTCTCTACCGGCGCCAGCCGGAACGGCAGCCGTTTGACAACGACGACCTGACATTGACACAGGATCTGGCCGACCGGGCCACACTGGCGCTCAACCACGCGCGATTGTATTCCTCGCTTCAGCAATCGCACCACGATCTGGAAGCGCGTGTTGCCGAGCGTACCAGCAGGCTGAACCAAACGCTGGAGCGCGTGCAGGATCTGTATGCGATCACCAACGACGCGATTATGACCGAGCATCTGGTTGAAGCGCTCCAGCGCACCACCGAACGCGTGCGCGCGACGCTGCCGGCCGACCGCGTGGTGCTGCTGACCTTTGACTGGCGGGCGCGTCGTGTCGAGCACATGGCATATAGCCGAGCAGCCGCGCCTGATGATGGCGGTGCTGTCGAAACTCTGCCGTTCGGCCTGGGCGAAATTGATTTCGAAGAGTATATGAGCGGCCTGACCGGCTGGGTGGTGTCGGAACTGCGCCCGGCGATCTCGCCCAAGAACATGCCCGACCCACGCGAAAGCGCGATTGCGCAGCAGCGCCGAAGCGAAACCCACAGCGGCTCAATCGTCGTTGCGCCGCTCTTGTACCTCGGCGAAGTGTTTGGCACCATCACCGCAATCAATCGCCCCGACGAGCCCGACTTCTCCGCCGACGACGTTGAGCACCTGACGGCGGTGGCTGGCCAGATCTCGATGGTGTATGGGCGCAATCGCCTGGTTGCGCAGCTCCAGCAGGCCAACGCCGACCTGGCGCGTGCCGCCCGCCTGAAAGACGAATTTCTGGCAAACATGTCGCACGAGCTGCGCACACCGCTGAACTCCATCCTTGGGCGCTGCCAGGCCCTGCAAGATCGTTTGTACGGCGATCTGACAGCGAAACAGGTGGATGTGCTGCGCGGAGTGGAAGACAGCGGGCACCATTTGCTCGCGCTGATCAACGATATCCTCGATCTGGCCAAGATAGCGGCAGGCAAGCTTGAGCTGCACATCGTGCCGGTGATGGTCGCGCCACTGTGCCGGATCAGCATGCAGATGGTTGTGCAGGCTGCGCTGAAGAAGCAGATCGAGATCCGCACGAATATCGCCGGCCCGGTCGATCACTTCTTCGCCGACGAGCGGCGCCTGAAGCAGATTCTGGTGAATTTGCTTTCCAATGCGGTGAAGTTCACACCCGAGGGGGGCAGCGTTGGCCTGGATGTACAGGGCGATGCGCAAACGCAGACGGTCACGTTTAGCGTGTGGGATACCGGCATCGGCATTGCGGAAGAAAACCTTCCCCGGCTATTCAAACCGTTTGTGCAGATCGACAGCCGCCTCAGCCGGCAGTACGAAGGAACCGGGCTTGGCCTGGCGCTGGTGCTGCGGCTGGTGCAGGCCCACGGTGGCAGCGTTGCAGTGGCGAGCGTGCAAGGCCAGGGTAGCCGCTTCAGTGTGACCCTGCCCTGGAAACCGGCCCAGGCCAGCCCGCTGCGCACGCCGGACATAGCAGGGAACACTGCGTCAACGCCAGCCGTTAACCACGCGCTGGTGATCGAGGATTCGCCGGCCGCAGCTGAGCGCATTACGCTCTTTCTGTCGGAGCTTGGCGCACGGGTCAATGTGTATACGCATGGCTCCGGCGCGGTCGAGCAGGCGATCGAGATGCAGCCCGACCTGATCGTGCTCGATGTGCTGCTGCCCGATCTGCTTGGCTGGGAGGTGCTGCGGGGGCTCAAGGCCGAGCCGCGCACGCAGGCGATTCCGGTCGTGGTTATGTCGGTTGTCGACGAGCCGGAGCGCGCGCGCACACTCGGCGCCGCAGCAGTTCTGCTCAAGCCGATCGACCGCGAAACGCTCTACCAGACCCTGCGCCAGGTATTGGCCAAGAACGAGCCGCCCATCCACACGGCGCTGGTGATTGCGCAGCACGCCGAGCGACTGCGCATCCTGCTGGCGGAAGACAACGAGCCAAGTATCGAATTGCTGGAGTATTACCTGCAGACCAAAGGCTACGAGGTGACTGTGGCACGCAACGGCGGCGAGGCGGTGCTGCGCGCGCAGGAAGCACCGCCGCACGCGATCCTGATGGACATCCAGATGCCGGGGATGGATGGGCTGGAAGCCATCCGCCGCATCCGCGCCGACGCGAGCCTGCAGGCGATACCGATTATCGCCGTGCCGGCGCTAGCCATGCCCGGTGACCGCGAGCGCTGCCTGGCGGCCGGCGCCGACGACTACCTGACCAAGCCGGTTAATCTGCAGGCGTTGCTGACGACGATCAGTGCGCATCTGCGCATATAAAAGGCGGTAGAAGCGCTCACGATGCTGCTCCGCGCTCGTGCTGGCCTTCGGGGCACAGGCCGTACGCACGCGCTTCCTGCGCTGTGCTGAGTATTGCAACACGGGCCTGCGCCGGCCGCATAGCAGCAATAAGTTTACATACTAGTTAACATTCATAATAGACGGGAATTGGCTTTCTAATGCCGTGAAACGCGATTTTAACTTAACGTCGTTATTTCGCTTTCTAGTGCGGCAAAGTTGATTATAAGCCCATTATTCTGAATGGTGTCTACTATATTGGTGGCGAACGGCGCGTTGCTGCGAGCGCCTGGAGACGCACATCCCGGCGGAAGGAGCGGCATCGTCGCCGCTGACATTCCGGCGAGCCTCCCCCAGGGCTTTGTGACGCAGTTGGCGCGTTGAAGTGCTGGCATTGTCTGGTATAATCAGCGAACCGCGCGGGCAATACCTTTTCGCTCGCCGGCGGCAGGCTGTTTCGATATTCGGCGGATCAACACATCAAGCCGTGCGAGTCTTGATATGTATCCTGATTAGAACCCAGCGCGATCGTGTTAGCAGCGCCATCCAGAAGCCCCACCCCCTGCTTTGTGCTGGTCGTATGCACGATCAGAAGCACCAAAATCATCCAGAGCGCGAGCGAACTTGTTCACGATGCGATTGAAGCTGGTATCAGAAGTCGAGGCAATCTACGAGTAACAGAATACCTGCGAACAAGCAGCCGCTTAAACCGGCGCTGACATCCTGGCTTGCGCTTGGCGTGAGCGTGCTAAACGGCGTGTTCGGCGATCATCTCAACGAGCGCCAGCTCGGTCTTGCGATCACAATGAGCTGCTACGAGAATGGTGTGCCGCTTGCACTAACCGCTGCCAGCCTGCGCCGCGCCTGCCCAGCACTAACACCGAAAATTTGCGTGCTGGTCCATGGCCTGGTCTGCACCGAAGACAGCTGGCGCTTTTCGGGCCAGCAGCCCGGCGAACCTCCCACATCGTACGGTTCTCTGCTCCAGCAGGATCTTGGGTACACCCCCCTGTATCTGCGCTATAACACCGGCCTGCGCGTGTCGGAGAACGGCAAATACCTTGCCGCGCTCCTGAGCGAGCTGTGTGCTGCCTACCCGATACCGATTGAGGAAATCGTGCTGATCGGGCACAGCATGGGCGGCCTGGTCATTCGCAGCGCCTGCCACTACGGTAGCGAGCAACAGTACGACTGGGTCCAGCGCATCAGGCGTATTTTCTACATCGGTACGCCGCACGAGGGCGCGGTTTTAGAGCGGGTTGGCAATGTGGTCAGCTCGGCCCTCGGCATAGTGCGGCATCCGATCCCGCGGCTGATCCGCGATGTTGTCAATCTCCGCAGCCAGGGCATCAAAGATTTGCGCTTCGGCAACCTGGTTGACGACGACTGGCGCGATCAGGATCCCGATTCCTGCCTGCAGAATGGGCGCACGGTCGTTCCGTGGCTCCCAAGCGCAGAGCACTACCTGATCGCCGGCACGTTGACCAAAGACCCCAGCCACCCCGTGACCCGGATATTTGGCGATATGCTGGTTGGGGTGACCAGTGCCCACAGCGAGGTGCCCGAGGATAGCCCCATCACGGCCGCGCATATGAAGCTTTTCCCAGGCGTGCACCATATGAGCCTGGCCCGGCACCCAGAGGTGTATCAGC
>LJCR01000770.1 GCA_001399705.1 Kouleothrix aurantiaca | reverse complement strand
GCCGGCGATCGACCAGTTTCTCGACCTCGTTCAGAACCGCGAAGTGCTGGCGGTTGGTCGCCGCGCCAAGTGGATCGTGCTGACGCTCGACGGCGGCTGCACGGTCTCGCCCTCCGCGAAGCCGTGGGTTAGCGTGCCGAAGCTCACAAACCCTGGGCCTTCCGGCCATTCCCCCGCTTGTTTTAGAATGCCGGGCAGATCGTAACCAAGCAGCTGCTCGTATTCACCTCGCGCCCCATCAGTATTCGGCTGAGTAAGCTGGTAGGTGTAGAAGCGATTGACCATCTCAAGCATCGAGCCGCGTGTCAGCGTAACCTTATTCTGGATCAGGAAATTCACCGCGCGGTACAATGCGCCGCGCCCGTTGTCGGCGTCGATATGCGTGTACAGGCCGGCGTCGCCGCGCCGCCACGCCACCTCCGCCAGCGACACCATCGACTCAATCGCGAATTGCGAGTAGCGCGCTGCCGCGCCATACGAGTCTGGAATCATTGTTGCAGAGCAATCATACTGGCGACGCAGCTCGTCGGGGATGCCGCCGTCAGGCCGAATCATCGACTTCTCGCCACCACCGTCGCAACTTGTGTCGCTGAACTCGTACATGCGACCATCTACCGCATCGTAGTGCAGGCGAATGGCGTCGGTGTACATTGTTTGGGCATCCACGGTCTTGCAATCCGCCAGCCCGCCCGACTCGCATGCAAGCGCCGGATCGATCTCATACGCGCCGTTTGGGTTTTTCTGCACGCCCTGCACATACAGCGGCGCGGCATCGCCAACATAATCGGCAATCACCGCCGTCGAAAGGCGCGCCCACGCGCCCCAGTTATTTACGCGGGTGAAAGCGGCGTTATACGGGTAGCGCACGATCACTTCACCGAGCCACTGCTTGAATGCCTGTGCATCGGCGCTCTCGGCGAAGGGCTGGCTTGCGCCGTCAGGCGCCCAGTCGGCGATCAGGTCGGCGGCATACACAAAATTCTGCATATACACCGAGAGGTTCAGGCGCGTATTGTGGTCGTAATCCTTCACCTGCGTATGCGCCTCAGGCATCGCCATGATCCAGTCGCGCGCCTGCTGCGCGTAGATCGCCGCCTGCTCGGGATCGTGGTCGCGCAGCAGGTTGTAAGCCAGCGCCCAGGCGTACACGTTCTTTGCGCCCGCCGAAATAAATTTGGGCGAGTCGATATCGTCGTTGATATTAATGATCTCTGGCGGCTTGATCGCCTTGTCGTTGAGCGTGTCGGCAGCAAATGCCAGCTCGGCTTTCACCGCCATTGCGTAAGGTTCCTGCCCATTGGCAGCAAGCGCAGCAACACGGCGCAGCTCGTTCGGCGAAGTCAGGTAGCCGCGCGCCAGGGTCGGCATGGCCAGAAACGCTTCTGTATCGATCACCGGAAGCGCGGTTGGCAGCTCGGTTGGCACGGCGGTCGCTTCGGGCGGGGTTGGAATGGCGGTCTCGGCAATTGCAGCCGCTGTGGGTGGCAGCGCCGCAGCGGTAGGCGCGGCGCTTGGCGCAGGGGCGGGCGTTGGTGCGGGTGCAGGTGTTTGCGCGCAGCTCGCCAGCATGGCAGCCAACATTCCCGCGCCTACCCACCGCCCAATCTGCCGCCCAGCTGGCAAGAAATACTTCTTCATAGCTACTTCACCGCGTTGGCCTGCGCCGCGAATATAGGTGCAAGCGCAGCCCGCTGATCGATCGAGGCACGCAGCACATTAAAGTAATGCCCGCGCGCCAGCATCGTCGGGGTCAGGCGGGTGGCTTCTTTCAGGCCGCGGTGCATCCAGCAGGTGTAGAACAGCGGCTCGACGAACTCAGCCGGCAGGCCCACCCGCTCGCAGTAGCGCGCCGTTGCCTCGGCCATCAGCGCCTGAAATGGCGACGCCGTGAGAAACTGATCGCCAAAGCCCTTGGTCACATCGCCCGAAATGGTGGCCCGCGCCGACCACGCGCCATAGGTGCGAATGAAGTAGAGCAGGTCCCACAGCGGCATACCTTGCGTTTCGGCCGCCTCCCAGTCGAGAAAGGCGGTGCGGCCCGAGGGCGTGACCCAGATGTTCCAGGTGCCCGGGTCGCCATGCTGGAACACGAGCGGGAAAGGCTGCTGGCTCTGGCCCAGCGTTTCGATCTGGCCGGCCAGAAAGCGCCGCTGCTCGGGCAGCAGCGGATAGATCGCCGCAAAACGCTCGAACAGGTCATTCAGCGCCTCGGCAACCTGCGCGGGCGTGGCAGCATCCCAGTTGGTGGTCGCAACGCTCATGTCGGTGAGCCAATCGGCGGCGTTGCGCATATACGCGCAGGCGGGCGTACCTGTCGAGCGCTGCTCGAATGGCACGCCATCTACAATCGTCTCCCCAACAATCGCCAGCCCGCTGTGGTGCCCAAAGAACGCAACTTGTGGCAGCGTTTCTTCATCGCCAATGCCCTTGTCGGCCAGCAGCCGCAGTGCGCGATACTCATTTTCCAGGCGCGGGTTCAGCGCCGGGTCGCGCGTCATCTTCACAATGTACTCGGGCTGCTGGCTGTGCGGGCCAAACAGGAAGACCAGCACTTTGCGCGAGCTATACTCGCCGCGCGCCGAAAGGCCCCAGCGGTGCTGATCGAGGTTCACGCCCGCACTATGGGCGATCTCGCGCAGGTAGCGGGGCGGGGCGCTTGCGGAGCCCACAGGCTGGCGGCGCAGCAGCAGGCCATAGCGTCGCGTCAGTTCGCCCAGCATGGCGCTGCGGTTCAAGCGCTGCTCGGCCCGGTCGAATACGTTCTGCACCTGGTTATACATCGACACCAGCGTGGTGCGCGCCGAGCGCT
>LJCR01000768.1 GCA_001399705.1 Kouleothrix aurantiaca | reverse complement strand
CGCCTGACGAGCCAGCCACCCTGCATCTGGGTGTAGATGTGTTCCTCCCGGCTGGCACGCCCGCCCATGCGCCGCTGTCCGGCACCGTCGTGCGCGCCGCCGATGGCGAGGTGCTGCTCTATCATGCGCCCGCCGAGGGTGTGCGTTTCTTCACGCGCTTTGCCGGGCTGGAGCTTGCCGAACGATTGGAAAAGAACGTTGTGGCCGGGCAGCGGCTTGGCGTCGTGGCCGCGCCCGGTGCGAATGGGGCCCCGCCGCCGCACCTGCATCTTCAGCTTGGCGTGGAGCTGATCGCCGGAACGTTGCCGGGGCTGGGCCGCGCCAGCCTGCGCGACGCCTGGCTCGCGCTCTGCCCCGACCCTTCGCCGCTGCTGGGCGTGCAAGCCGCCGCGCCCGCGCCGCCCCCCGCCGACACCCTGCTCAAACGGCGCGGCCAGGTTGTGCAGCAGTCGCAGGAATATTATTACCAGCGCCCCATGCCACTGGTGCGCGGCTGGCGGCAATACCTCTACGACGACGCCGGGCGCGCCTACCTCGACGCAATCAACAACGTCGCGCACGTTGGGCACAGCCACCCGCACGTGAGCGCGGCGATCACCCGCCAACTTGCGCTGCTCAACACCAACTCACGCTTTCTCTACCGTGGCATTGTCGAGTATGCCGAGCGGCTGGCCGCGCTGCTGCCCGAGCCGCTGCGCGTGGTCTTTTTCGTGTGCAGTGGCAGCGAGGCCAACGACCTTGCGCTGCGGCTTGCACGCGCCCACACGCGCCAGCACGACGTGGTGGTGATTGATGGCGAATACCATGGCAACACCACCGCCGTTGATGAAATCAGCACCTCGCTGCTCGACAACCCGCAGGCGAAAAACACCCGCCCGTGGGTTCACGCCGCCATGCGCCCCAATCCCTTCCTCGGCCCCTTCCCCGCCAACGACCCCGACTGTGGCGCGAAATACGCTGCCGACGTGGCGCGCGCCGTGAATGAAGTGCGCGAGCAGGGGCGCGGCGTGGCGGCCTTTTTCACCGAAAGCTTGCTCGGCTCGTCGGGCGGAGTTGCGCTGCCTGCTGGCTATTTGCAGCACGCCTACGCCGCCGTGCGCGCGGCTGGCGGCCTGTGCATCGCCGACGAGGTGCAGGTGGGGTTTGGGCGCATGGGCACGCACTTCTGGGCCTTCGAGACGCAGGGCGTGGTGCCCGACATTGTGACAATGGGCAAGCCGATTGGCAACGGCTACCCGCTCGCGGCGGTGGTCACCACGCCCGCCATCGCCGAGTCCTTCCGCCAGACCACGACCTACTTCAACACCTATGGCGGCAACCCGGTGGCTTGCGCGGCGGGCATGGCTGTGCTCGACATAATCGAGGGCGAGGGCTTGCAGGCGCAGGCGCTGGAGGTCGGGCGGGCGTTTCGCGCCGCGCTGGCCGGGCTGGGCGCGCATCACGAGCAGCTTGGCGCGGTGTACGGCCAGGGCATGTACCTCGGCGCGGAGCTGGTGCGCGACCGCGCGGGCAAGGCACCCGCCACCGCGCTGGCGATGCGCGTCGCCGAGCGCATGCGCGAGCTGGGCGTGATCGTTTACCCCACCGGCGACCACTACAACGTCCTGAAGATCAAGCCGCCGCTGGTCTTCAATCACACCGATGTCGATTTCTTTGTGGCGATGCTCGACCGCGCGCTGCGCGAGTGCGTGTGAGGGGAGAAGACCGACTAACCACGAAGGCACGAAGTTTCACAGATTGCACAGAAATGAGCCTATAATCTGCGTAATCTGTCGATGAATAAGGAGCGCCACGATGCGGGAAGAACAGGTGCTGGTGCAGAGCGGCGTGGTTCAATTAGCGGGCACGCTCTACCTGCCGGACTCCGCGCGCCCCTGCCCGGTGCTGATCGTCCTCCACGCAGCCAGTGGCGGAGAACGGGGCTTTTTCGCCTACCGCCACCTCGCCGAAACCTTGCCCGCGCAGGGCATTGGCATGCTCCTCTACGACCGGCGTGGCAGTGGCGCGTCCTCGGGCGACTGGGCGACCACCAGCTTCGAGGAGCAGGCGGCCGATTGCCTGGCCGCGATTGCCTCGCTCAGCCAGCGCGACGATGTGCTGCCCGATCGTTTTGCGCTCTGGGGCATCAGCCAGGGCGGCTGGATCGCGCCAATCGTCGCCGCGCAGTCGCGGGCAGTCGCCGCCATGGCCATCATCTCGGGCGCGGGCGTCACGCCCGCCGAGCAGATGGACTACGCCGCCGCGTACACCCTGCGCGAAGCCGGCTTTGGCGACGCCATCGTGGCCGAGGCGCTGGCGCTGCGCGAGCGCGTGAACGCCTACTATCGCGGCGAATCAGGCTATGCCGAGGTCGCCGCCGCACTCGGGGCCGCTGAGAGCGCGCCCTGGTTTGCGTACAGTTACATCGGGCCGGCCAGCGAGCTGCCCGCCGATGTGACCACCGACAAATGGTTCTACGAGTTCGCCTACGACGCGCTGGCGATCTACCCGCGCGTGCAGACGCCGGCCTTGTTCGTGTGGGGCGCGCAGGATCGCTGGGTGCCGGCGGCGGAGAGCATGCGCCGCTTCTGCGCGGCCACGGCGCACCTGCCCGACCGCATGTTTGCGCAGCTCCCCGGCGCCGACCACCTGAGGATGGCAATCGCCAGCGCCCACGAAGACATGCGCGGCGCGTACAGCGGCACGCCCGAAATCGACCCGGCCTACACGCGCCTGCTGATCGCCTGGCTGCGCGAGCACTTGTTGTAGTGCGGTTGTATACAGCCCTTGCACACGAAAAAGGGACGAGGCGGAAAACCCGCCCCATCCC
>LJCR01000767.1 GCA_001399705.1 Kouleothrix aurantiaca | reverse complement strand
AATGGAAAATGCAAACGTTTGAGGGATGCTACGTACACCTGCACGTAACGTGCCATGAAATAACGATGACGTAAACGTTTGCGTACTAGTGAATAAAAAAAGCCGCGCCGTGCTTGCCAGCCTGATCCTTTCCGGGGCGCCTACGTCGTGCTGCGCACAACCAGACGCGGCGGCAGCAGCACGTGGCGCGGCCCGGGTTCGTTTTGCAGCACACGCAAAAGCATCGCAATCAGCTCATCGCAGACCTGATCGAAGGGCTGCTGCATGGTGGTGAGCGGCGGGGCCGTATGCGCCGCTAGCGGCAGGTCGTCAAAGCCAATAATTGCATAGTCGCGGCCAGCTTCCAGCCCGTGCCGCCGGGCCACCCCCATAGCGTAGAGCGCCAGCATGTCGCCGGCGGTAACAAACGCTGTCGGCGGCTCGGCTAACGCCAGCAGGCGCTCCATTGCGCGGCGCGCATCGCTTTCGTTGCTGAGCGTTACGTCAACATACTCAGGCGGGACACTCAAACCAGCCTCGCGCATAGCGCGCAGAAAGCCATCGCGACGGTGCAGCGCGTATGAATATTCCAGCGGCATGCCCAGAAACGCCACGCGCCGGTGCCCGCGCTCAAGCACATGGCGTGTCGCAATGTACACACCTTCCTCGCCATCAACATCGACGTAAGCGTAATCGTGGCCCACCGCGCTGCGCCCAAAGGCAATAAAGCTCAGCCCCTGCTCGGCCAGCGCAATCAGCCGCGGGTCGTGCAGGCGCGTGTCGGCGAGGATCAGGCCATCGGCGCGGCCCGAGCGCAGCAGCCGCCCAACGTCGGCCAGATTAGCCGCGCCGTTCGTAGCCGGGTGGATCAGCAGATCCACGCCGTGGCGCGCGCAGCGCTCGGCCAGAACCGTGATAAAATCCTTGAACAGCAGATCGGCCGCCGGGCGGTTGCTGACATCGGCGACATAGGCCACGGTGTTGGTACGCTGCCCCTGCAGGCTGCGCGCAATCGCGTTGGGGTGGTAGTTGAGCTCGGCCGCAACTTCCATAATCTGGCGGCGCTTATCGGAGCTGACGCCGGGGACGTTGTTCAATGCGCGCGAAACCGTCGCGGGCGAGACGCCCACGCGCTCGGCAATTTCGACGATTGTTCGCTTGGACATGGCTGCCCTTTCGCAGAACACAACGCGCCGGCTCGATTGAAAACGTTTGCGTTGGACAATCATAGCGCGAGGTTTGGTGCTTGTCAAGAGGGCTCGGGCCGCAAGGATGCATCATCTTACACTTGGAAGCAGTAATTACTTCAAGTCAGCTTGCTCAGGCCGCAGGGCCGCCGGGGCTCGCGCCGCCCCGGCACCCGGCGTCGGGACTATCGCCCCGAACCCCAAATTTGATGTGGTAAACATCCTCGACGCTTGTCTGTCATGCCTCCGTTATGCCGTCCGCTGGCATCAAACAATAGATACTTACCCAATTTACAGCGCACTTTCGTTGCCGAAGCTTATCTCGCCTGATGCCTTGCCTTCATCCACAACGGAGGCATGACTCTAAATCATCTCGTATGTGTATCACGATCTTTATGGGGTTCGGGGCAAGGCCCCGACGGCGAGGTCGGGTACCCACGAAGTGGGTGTGGCTGGCGGCAGCCTCTTGCCGCGGAGCGCGAGGGTGCGTAGCCCTCGCAATAAACAAGGGCGGACACGCAGGTCCGCCCAGACACGCCTCACCCAGCCATAGCACCGAAGAAATAAAAGAAACCCTTTACAAACAAGAACATATGTGCTACACTCATAGCCAGCCAGGCACCAAGCGCGCCGGCAAACGTGAGTAATGCGCAGAGTACGAGTAAGATGACCGCGCGCGGTCTTCGCCAAGGAGGGTTTCCATGTTTCAGCGGTTGGATGAGCTTCAAACCGGCAGCCTGTATATTCTCACCGGCCAGGCCGGCGCCGGCAAGTCGCACCTGGCGGCCAGCGCCCGCCGCAGCGGCACGCTCTGGGTGCTCGACACCGAGGGCGCCGCGCAGAACCTGAGCGGCAAGGCGGGCATTCACCGCCGCATCCAGGTGATGCAGTCGCTTTCGCTCAAGGCGCTGGTCGAGGCGATGGACGAAATTCGCGGCCTGGGCAAGCCCGGCGACACCGTGCTGCTCGACTCGATCTCCAAGGTGTTTCAGGCCATGCGCGCCTACGCGCAGCGCCGCGCCGGTGCCGAGACCGACCGAAAGACGGGCGTGGGCTTCGACGAGCACGCCTCGATCAACCGCAACATGCAAGCCGTCTACACCGGCCTCACCGAGCTGAAACAGGCCGGCTTCCATGTGATCGTGATAGGCCACCTGGCGCGCAAATACCGCGCCGACACCGCTGGCCTGCAGGATGAGGGCATGCGCGTGCTGGCCGACGAGCATATTGCCTACGAGGCCGACGCGATGCTGCAGGTCGAGCGCCAGGGCGACGAGCGCACCATCACGCCGATCATCAAGCCGCCGCGCCCGGCCCACCTGAAGATGAACAAGCGCTACCCCGCCACGCTGGCGACGCTCTACCCCGACCTGGTGCCCGACGCCGAGAAGAAGACCGCCAAGGCCGAGAAGCCCAAGGCCCGCGCGCCCGAGCCGGTTGCCGCGCCCGAGCCCGATGCTGAGGACGACGACATTGGCTTCGCCGAAACGCCTGCGCCCGCGCCAGCCGCCACTGCCAGCGCCCCGCGCGACCCGGCCGAGGCCGAGCAGCGCTTCTTCACGCGCTACGCCGAGATCGTCGGCGGCGACAGCTGGCCCGCCGTGCAGGGCTACCTGCGCAGCCGCGCGCCCAAACCCACCACGGT
>LJCR01000766.1 GCA_001399705.1 Kouleothrix aurantiaca | reverse complement strand
GTCATGCTGGTCGGCCCCACCGCCACCGGCAAGACCACCCAGGCCAAGGACGCAGCGTTTCAGCTCGGCATGGGCCTCGAGCTGGTTGTGCTGGACGAGGGCTGGGACGCCGCCGAGCTGTTCGGCGGCTACACTCGCGCCGGCAAGGACTGGGCCTTTGCGCCCGGGCCGATCACCCGCTGGGCCGAGCGCATCGCGCGCGGCGAGACGGTGATGCTGATTATCGACGAGCTGGCGCGCGGCCACAAAAGCGTGGTCAGCGCTGTCATGCGCGTGATGAACGAGTACAGTGCCGCCGATCTCGCCAAGATGGGCATCGTGGTTCCGAGCGGAGCGGCGGGGCCGTTCTACATCGTGGATGTGACCGCCACCAAGCAGCGCATCGCGGTGCCGTGCCAGCAGGCGCGGATCGTCGCGACCGCCAACCAGGGCGATGGCTACACCGGCATCAACCTGAACGACCCGGCCTTTCGCCGCCGCTGGACGGGTGGCTGGCTGCAGCTCAAGAGCTATGAGGCCGATGTCGTGCGCAGCATCCTCAGCGCGCGCCTGGCACTGCCGCACGGCGCAATGCTGATTACCAAGATGCAGGCGGTCGCGCTGCTCATCGCCGAGTACCAGCGCCGTGAGGAGGCGCTGCTGGCGAACCTTGACCTGGCGACGCTGATCACCTGGGGCCAGGCGGTGCTGGGCCTGCACCGCAGTGGTATCAACATCCGGCAGGCGTTTGTCGACAGCGCGGCAGACGTCTGGATCGACCGGATTGTGCCGCTCAAGGGCGCCGACCTCGACCCCGAGATCGAGCGCACCATCCACGGCTACGTCGCCGCGAACATCCCCTCAACGCTGTAGTCCACACACCAACTTCTTTTCGCGCGATGGCGCACACCAAACCGTGTGTGCCATCACGCCCTACACATCAGGAGCATCCGATGAACTGGTGGAACTGGCGGCGTGCGCAGCACGCGCTGGAAACCTGGGTGCGGACGCTGATCGGCGCGCGCCCCTACCACGTCGCGTACAAGACCGGCGGCGGCTCATACGTCAACATGCGAACGAAGGAGATCACGATCGACCCAACCATGGCCGACCAGTGGGGTGGCGACACGCTGCTGCCGTGGGTCTGGCGCGGCCGGACGGTGCGGACGCTCCCGGCGCTGCAGTACCGCATCAGCCGCGCGATGGCCCGACACGAGGCCGGACACGTGCTGTTTACTGAGGACTACGCAGTCGCTGGCGAGCTGCACGCCTGGCTGACCAACGCACTTGAGGACGGGCGCATGGAGCGCCTGACCGGGAGGCACTATCCGCCCGCCCGCGCCGATTTTGACGCGCTGGGCACGCTGCTCTGGCAGAAGAAGCCGCTCGCACCCGTCCACACCAGCAGCCGCGCAGACCGGCTGCTGAACGCCTGCCTGTTCTGGCGCTGGGACTGTCTGCGCCCGAGTGGCACGCCGTCGCGCTGGCGCTGGGCTGACGATGACGAGCGGCGTTTCTGGGACGAGCAGGTGCGGCCGCGTGTCGAGGAGGCGTGGCGAGCGCCGACCGCCGTGCGCGTGGCGGAGATCGCGCTGGAGCTGCTGAGGATCATTGGTTTGACACAGAATGCAGGCACCGGCGGCCACCACTTGATGCCCTCCGATCTTGCTATTGTGGTCACTGCGGGCGAAGCGGCGGACGGCGCGCTCGGGCGTGGTGACGATGACCAGCCGCTCGGCACGGGCGCATACGACGCGCCTGGCATGGGCGACGGTCAGCGCGATGATGCGGGGATCATCGGCGTCATCGTCGAAGAAGACGAGCCGCCGGCCGTCGACTGCGACCCGAGCGACGCAACCCTGTGGATGCAGCCGTATCGCCCGCTGCAGCGCGAGGTCGGTGGCCTGCTGCGACAGCTGCTCAAGGTGCTGGTCGTCCCAACGCCCGACGTTGATGGTCGCCCATCAGAAACCACCGGGACGTTCGACGCCCGCGCGCACATCCGCAGCCGCGGCAACACGCCGATGTTGCACCGACGTGTGGACGATGACGACCCGGCCGGGCTGGCGATGGTCCTGCTGATTGACCGCACCGGCAGCATGGGTGGCAGCCCCTACCCAATCGACTGGGCGCACGGCGCGCCTGGCCCGTCATTTGAGCAAGGGCGCATGCCGCAGGCCCGCCGCGCCGCAATCCTGCTGGACCTGGCCTGCAGCGCGGCCGAGATCCCACTGTGCATTGGCTATGCCGGCAACGACGGGTATAGCTGTCACCATCCCGATGGCGCGCGCTCGTTTGAAGCCGCTAGCCCAGTGATCTGGATTCGCGACTGGAGCACACCGCCGTGCGCCGAGGGGCCACGCGCGCTGCTTGCTGGGATGTATGGCGACAGCGGCGACGAGTGCTACAGCGCGAGCCTCAGGCTTGCCCAGGAGCAGCTGGCTGCTCGCCCAGAGCGCACGAAAGTGATTATCTACCTGCTCGATGGGCGACCGACCGACGAGCCACCCGATGCGGTACGCCGGACGGTCGAGCAAATCCGCCGGGCGGGCACCGTGGTCCTCGGCCTATTCGTTGGCAGCCAGGACGAGATTCGTTACCTGCGGGATATCTTCGGCGCGGACGACACGATCGGCGTGGCCGACCTGCGCCAGCTGCCGGATCGCCTTGGGCGCATCCTGCTGCGCTACGCCCGCAAGCGCTAGCGGAACACCTACCAACTTCCCGCGCATCCATGTATCACCGTGACGTTCATCGCTCTCGCCCCAGGCGCTCACTCCCGCCTGGAGCGAGCGCCTGGGGTGCATTTTCAGGAGGTTTCCAGTGCCTACACACC
>LJCR01000765.1 GCA_001399705.1 Kouleothrix aurantiaca | reverse complement strand
CCACACAGCGGCGCCACAGCGGATCGTGCGTATCACGATCCATCGCCGTAACCGCGCCGGGCTGGCGGCTCACCTGATAGTGTTGGTTGATCAGCAGGTACAGTGGCTCAGTGGCCAGAGAGGGCTCGGGTAGTGCTAGTGTGCCCATGCGGTCGCTCCTCGCATTCCATAGGACTCAAATCCCTGGGCTGGAACGACCAGGGTTCCGGCGGCGCCGGCCAGCGCCAGCACCAGCATGTCCGCCAGCTCGTGCAGCGCGCGGGCTGGCGGGCTAATGACCTTGAGCTGCGGCACCAGCGGCGCGAGCGCCTGTGCCGCCAGCGTATGGGGGGTGATCAACACGATCGGAGCGGGCAAGCTGCGCAGCCAGAAGCCGTGTGTCATCGGCGCCTGCCACTGATCCAGCGCTACGACCCAGGCGTCCGCGCCGATCACCGCGGATGTCCCTAGTTCCTTAGGTGCAGGCACGGCGCCAGACGTGGCAACCAGGGCACACCACTCGCCCGCGCTCTGCGACGATGACCCGACGACTGCTATCACCTGTTGTTTCATCACAGAACAATCCTCACAGGAATGGCAACGGCCACACCATAGGTGACCTGGACTCAGAGTAGCAGTTAAAAAGGGGTTTGTATCGCCGCGACTGTGCCACTTTTGCGCCCCCCCTTCCTAGTGTCAGGCGGTACTCTTGGGGGATGCGGGGTGGCGGTATCGTTGGGGATCGATCAGGCGGTCATCAAGCAGGTGGAGCGGTGTAGGCAGGCGAACGCGGCGTTACGCGCGCGGGGAGGTGGCGTCGCCAGAAGGTAAGCTCTGGCCGAGACGGGTGAGGGCGGTAATCATCGAGGTCATCAGCTCCTCGATGCGCGTTCCATGCGTGGCCGGCGGCAGATTGAGGCCGGCGCGCAGCCGGGCCAGCCTGCGGTAGAACGTCCGGCGCGCCACGCCGCTGCGCTCCACGGCGTCGTCGATGTTCTCAGCGCGTGCCAGCGCCACCAGGACTTCCAGATCCTCCAGGGTGATCGGTGGGCGCTGGATGGGCGGGACGCCGATCCAGTAGGGATCAATGGTCTGCAAGCGATCGGCTCCGCAGAGCCCACCTAGCCGAATCAACGGGCCAAGCAGCCGGAGGTCCTCCGTATCGGCAAGCACCGCGTAAACGGCCAGGCAGACCGGTAGGATCACCCGCAGTGCGACGTCGTCTGGATCGATAAGCACAATAGTCGGAATGGCCGGCCGGCGTGCTGCCAGCTCGACCAGCAGTGCGGCGCTTTGGACGAACCCAAGATCGCGGGTATCAAGCAGGAGAGGCGGGCGCAGCGGTGGGAGCTGCGCCCCAGGCGAGGCGGTTTGTGGGAGCAAAAAGCGAGCGCCGACGCCCGCGTTCAGCAGACGGGCTCCAAGGTGGAGACGACGAGATGAGATGACCGCAGCGCCAGGGGCGGCGCGGGCCTCGACCATCGCAGACACAGCGACTCACTTCCAGGGTTCGATCATACTGATCCCTCCGCCAGATGGGAGCGGTAGCACCAAGGTGGTACGAACCGCGTACCCCTACTGGCTCCGGGACAACAGATCGGCCCGTTCCTTGAGTCGCGTGACGAGATCGTCGAAGGCAACCGCGACCTGCTCGGCGGCGGCGGCCCAATCGCGCAGCTTCGCGGGGTCGGTCAGGATCTGCGGATCAGCCGCGCCGGAGGGCGCGACGGCCTGGTAGGCGATCTGCGCGTTTCGGGCCCCATTCGACGCGGTGTCCAGCGTGATCTGGTTCTGATCGAGCGCAAACGCTGGCCCGAGCACCTGCTGAAGCAGGGCCGTGGCGGCGGGGGCGTTCCCGGCGGTCAGATGTTGGAGCGCCAGCTCCAGTACGCTACGAAATCCGAGCATTTCGTCCGGCGCGGTGCGCAGCAGTGTGGCAGACGACGCGTCGAGCCCGGCCTTCTCGGCCATACCCAGCGCCGTATTCAGCGCCTGGGCCAGCGCGGCCTGGCTGGCACGGCTGATGGAGGTGGCGACAAGCGGACCCCCGGCAACGGGGGATATGGCAACGGCCGCTTGGAGATCGCGGCCATTTGTCGAGGCGGTGATAGTCATTGTGTTGCGTCCTTACCCAATCCTTACCTAAGATGTGTCCGTCGCAAAATCGTCCGGCTCCCATGTTAGGCGAAAAAGGCACGCATGAGGTGATCAATCCGTGTGCGAAACTGTTACATCGCTGTGGCTCCGCGCGCCATTGGGAGCGCAGGCATGACCCTGTACCGGATTATGGTTGGCAACCCGAGCATTTCGAGCACGCGCTGGAGGTGAATGGCGAAGTTGGTTTGTACGATCTGCAACGCGGCCGCGCTTGGACAGGAGATCACGATCCTATCATCCTGTTGCGCAGCGATCAGCGTATCCACCAGGCGGCGGTGCTGCACGTCGACAAGCCAGTACACTTCGTCCCGCAGCCGCGCGCTCAGCTCCTCGGGGGTGAGCGCACCGGCGACGACAGCCATCTCATCCGCCGGCGTCGTAGTACCGTCGAGGTCACGACCGGCCAGCGCATCGGCAGCGGCCAGGTCTTCCTCAGTCAGATTTAGCTCGGCGAGTGAAGGCTCGGGCAAAGGGTACCCGAGACGCGCGAAGCTCGCGCGCATCTCCGCGGCCGTGACCGGGGCGTTGGCCGGGCGGACCGGATCGGGGATCGGGGTTCCGCGATCGAGGTAGTCGCGCAGCATGCGGCCAACCACGGCGCCCGGGTCGCGCGTCGACGGACGGCTGCGCGCGGTCGCGATCGCGGCCTGAACGATCTCGGTGGGGATCTGTGCAAACT
>LJCR01000764.1 GCA_001399705.1 Kouleothrix aurantiaca | reverse complement strand
TGGGGACTGTTCTCCACCTCCTGATTCCAAACTCCCAATTCCCAGTTTCTCGGCCTGCACCTTGATGTCTTCCAGCAGCTCGGCGCTCGGCCGGGCGCGGTAGCTGTCGATGCTGTCTTTCAGCAGGCGCAAGCCGCGATACAGGCCGGCCTGCTGGAGCGGCGGCACCATGTAGCTCACCAGTGTGGCAGAGCCGCGCCGCTTGGCGATGGTCGCCTCGCTCGGGTTGTTAACGCTGTAGTAGTAGAAGTTGGGCAGGCCACCGAGCAGGCGCACCGGCCAGCAGCGGCTGCTCAGGCCGACCTGCTTACCGGGCATGAACTCCAGCGCGCCGTGCGTGCCGAAGTGCACCACCGCGTCGGCATCGAACACCCGATCGATCCAGGTGTAGAAGGCCGCAAAGCCGTGGTGCGGCGCAGCGTCTTTCGCCATCAGCAGGCGCATGGGGTCGCGCTCGTAGCCAAAGCTGGGCTGAATGCCAACAAACACCTGCCCGAACTGCGCGCCCAGGATGTGAAAATTCTTGCCGTCGTTGAGCAGCTCGCCGGGCGCAAGGCCCCAGAATGGCTCGATGTCGGCGTAGTCGGGGAAGAGCCGCCGGTAGTCGGCCACGGCGAGCTGCGCGGCGACATTGCCGTCGGTGCCGTAGATCGGCGCGTTGCCCTCGACGATCTTTGTGCGCAGCGCCTCGACGCTGGGCGGCACATCGACGCTATAGCCCTCGGATTGCAGGCGCAGCAGCAGGGTGTGCAGGCTGGCAAACACATCGAGGTAGGCGGCGGTGCCGATGTTGCCGAGCGTGGGCGGGAAGTTGAACAGCACCACGGCGACGCGCTTGGCCGCGTTCGGCTTGCGGCGCAGCGCCACCCGCCGCGCCACCCGGTCGGCCGCGCGCTCGATCTGGTCATTCAGCGCCACAAAGCGGTCGCTGCCTTCGGTCGGGCCGCCAAACACCAGCGGCTCGGCAGCGGCATCCAGCTCGGGCAGGGCCACGTTCATTGCCACCTGCATGGGCGCAAGGCCGGTGTCGTCGCGCTGCCACTCTTCCACGCGCTGAAACGCCAGCGGGATCATGTCGAAGTAGGCGACATCCAGCGCCTCAAGCGCGGCGCGCGCTTCTTCGGGCCGGCTCTCGGCCATGCCGCCGATCAGCGAAAACCCCGCGCCGTTCAGCAGGACATCGACATCCGACGAAGGACGAACGACGGATGACGAATCGCCGCGCACTTTAGTCGATCGTCCTTCGTCTTTCGTCTTGAAAAAGCTGTCAATCGCCGGGCGGAAGTCGAGGCCGGCGCCGTAGGCCATGCGCACCTCAAGGCCGCGCGCCTCCAGGGCGCGATGCAGCGCATGGAGGTGCGCCGTGTTGCCGCTCAGCGCAACCGTGCGCAGCGAGAGCAGGCCGACTGTGCCTAGGGGATGGGAGTTGGAGGTTGGGGAATGGGGGAGAATCTTCCGTCCTCCATCCGCCATCCCCCGTCTCCTAGCCCCCATCTGCCATTTCTGGTAGCTCGCCAGGTCCGCGAAGGGCGCAGGCGCGTCGGGGTGGAGCAGCGCCACGTCGGGGTACTCAATCGGCTCCTCGATGGGCAGCTTGCCCTTGTAGCCGGGCACGTAGCGCTCGATCAGCAGCAGCAGCATGCGCCGCAGGTTTTCTTCCGAGCAGTGCATCCAGTACTGGTGCACGACGATGTAGGTGTGCAGATCGCGGGCCTTGCCGGGCAGGTGCTTCAAAATCTTGCCGAGGTTGCGCAGCATGGCGAGCTGGCGCTGGCTTTCGCCGTGGCCGCCTTTCGGGCGAAACTTGCGCGCCCAGGCCATGAGTGGCGAGGTCGGCCGCTCGGCGCTTTCGCGCGCCCGCAAGTCGAACTTGCCCAGCCGCGTCAGGCGGATCACCGCCGGGTTGCTGGTGATGATGCACACCGGGCTGGTGGTTGCGGCCAGCACTTTCTGCAGCGGGCGCACATATTCTTCGCCAAACAGCATCGAGCCGAAGATCATGTCGGCGCGCGCCGCGTCGGCCGTCAGGCGTGCCCAGTCGGCGGCGCTGCGCAGGCTGTTGGCGTCGTACAGGCCGAGCTCAAGCGCAAGGCCGTGCTCGTGCTGCAGCCGGGCCGCCGCCGCGCGCAGCGCCGCCGCGTGGTTGCCATCCATCGTCAGGAAGATGAAGCGCATAGGTGCTCCCAGAATTCAGAAGTCAGAATTCAGGAGTCAGATTAGCCATTGAGCTCTGCGCTGCCGCTGAGATCTTTTGTCTTCTGACCCCTGACTCCTGAATTCTTATGCGGATACAGCGCGTTCGTGCATGCGCGGGCCAGGATAGTTCGGGAAGCCAGCCAGCCCCTGCCAGCGGTTTGCCTCGGTCGTAACCTGCGCGGGCAGACGAAAGGTCGAGAACAGGCGCAGGCCCAGCGCCGATTTCAGACGGGCCGAGCGCAGCTTCGAGATCGCGTCGCCGCGTGCGTCGAGCTGGCGGCTGAGCGCATCGTAACGCGCGCAGGCGTCGAGATTCTTGAAGAACTGCGGGTTGTCGACTGGCAGCGTCACCGGGTAGACCTGCGTGCTGATGTTGTTTGTCAGCCGGATGACGCGCTGGTCGTACTCGCGCCAGTTCAGGCCCAGCGCGCTGTAGAAATCGGCGCGGCGGGAGTCGTTCAGGTACATTGTTGCGTACACGGCCAGCAGGAAGAATCGAATCCAGCGCTGGTTCACGCCCTGCAGCAGCTCGGGCTGCGAGCGCATCAGCAGCGAGAAGAACTCGCCGTGGCGGTATTCGTCGTTGCACCACTTCTCAAACCACTTGAAGATCGGGTGGATC
>LJCR01000763.1 GCA_001399705.1 Kouleothrix aurantiaca | reverse complement strand
GTCTGGTGGTTAGTGCCGCCGACGAAGAATGTGCCGAGACCGCGCGAGTACACCTGCTCGAGCTGCAACTCCTCGGCGCGGCTAATGCTGAGCGGCCGCCCAGCCCAGGCTTCGTCCACCGCTTTGCGATAGGCAGCCGTGGTGAGCGCCACATAATTCTCGTCTTTGTAGCGACCTTCGATTTTCAGCGCCGAGACGCCAAGCTGCACGATCTCGGGCATGAGCGGCAGCGCGTACAGGTCGCCGGGCGAGAGCAGGTAGCGCGCGTCGCCCAGCGGGCGGTGCTGGCCGTCGACAAACAGCTCGTAGGGCAGGCGGCAGGCCTGCGCGCACTGGCCGCGGTTGGCGCTGCGCCCGCCCCACGCCTCGGACGAAAAGCACTGGCCCGAGTAGGAAACGCACAGCGCGCCGTGGACAAACATCTCCAGCTCGCAATCGGTCTGCTTGCGGATCGCGCCGATCTCGTCGAGCGACAGCTCGCGCGCCAGCACCACCCGCGTCACGCCCTGCTCCTGCGCCAGCGCCACGCCCTCGGCGGATGTGATGCTCATCTGCGTCGAGCCGTGGATCTCGAGGTCGGGCGCAATCTGGCGGGCCAGGCGCGCCACGCCCAGATCCTGCACAATAATCGCGTCGGTGCCGGCTGCGGCAATGCCAGCGAGCGCGCGCGCCGCCTCGGGCAGCTCGTGCTCGAACACCAGCGTGTTAAAGGTGACATAGCCCTTCACGCCACGCGCATGCAGGGTGCGAAAGACCTCGGGCAGCTCTTCGAGCGTGAAGCCGACTTTGGCGCGCGCGGTGAAGTGCGTCAGCCCCAAGTACACCGCGTCGGCACCGGCCTCGATGGCGGCGCGCAGCTGCGGCCAGTAGCCGGCCGGGCTCATGATTTCTGGTTTGGAAAATGTTTTGGTTTCGTGTTTCATGGCTTTATGTATAAATATTTGGCGGGAAGCTGGCTGTAGCGCGTGGTGCGTATCTCACACTGCTCTCTGCACCGCTGCTACGCAAACCCGCAACTTTCAAACCTGCAACCTGCAAACCTCTTCGCGCACTTTGCGCACTTTGCGGTTATTGCTTCGGTCACTGGTCGTCTGCCGATGGTCGTTCAACCTGCAACTTTCAAACCTGTAACCTGCCAACCTTCCAATCCGCATAGGATACCACAAACTGCCATACGCTGACGTGGCCCCCTTCTTGCTATAGCTTGTGACGACACGCCGGTGTAGCCGGCACGCAGAGGATTTAGGAGGAAAGAGATGCGTAAACTTCTTGCAACCACGATGCTGGGCGGCGCGCTGCTGCTCGGCGCGTGTGGTGGTACACCCACAACCGTCAACGATGCGGCCAACCAGGCCGGCACCGCCGTGAGCGACCCGACCGCCGGTTCGCTGGCGAATGATGCCGCCACCGCCGTGAGCGACCCCAGCACTGCCACTGATGTCAGCGGCGCGCTGAACGAGGCCGGCACCGCGCTGGCCGACCCGACCAACGCCGCGATGATCAACGAGGCCGCCACGGCTGTCACCGGTCCCGAGGTCGCCACTGCCGTGACCGACGCAGCCGGCGCGCTCACAGCCGCCGCCAGCGACGTGACACTGGCGCAGGGCCAGGCGCTGGTGCTCGACGCCACCAAGTCGGCCGGCGACATCAAGGACTACAAGTGGACGATCACCAAGGCCCCGGCTGGCGCGGAAAGTGTGGTTGGGCAGGTGATCAAGGAAAACTCGTACGGCAACGTGTCGATCGACCCGGCCGACTACGGCAAGTACTTCCCGCAGGCCGGCACCTACACCGTGCAGCTGGCCGTGACCGATAACGCCGGCAAGACGGCGACCGACGACTTCGACGTGATGGTGCCGTAGGGCAGTTTCATTAGCAAGCCGCGCGGGCCGGGAGCAATCCTGGCCCGCATTTTTGCGCCCTGCCCATCCGATCAGCCAGCCACCCGCCCTGCGGGTGATCCTTCCGAACCGAAAAGCCGGTATAGTACCTGCGGAATGTTTCGGTATTCTTCTGAAGAGGCAATAATGGTGCACGACATCACCAAAAACCCGCCGGCCACGGCGCCGGCTGCGCCCAGCGTCTGGGACCGCGCGCACTGGCAGATCACGCTTGGCTTGCTGCTCGTCATCTCAGGCGCGGCCTTTGAGGCGCTGGCGGTCGCGACGATCTTACCCGCCACGGTGCGCGATCTTGGTGGCTTGAATTTATACGGCTGGGCATTCAGCGCCTTTATGCTCGCCAACCTCGTTGGCATCACCATCGCCGGCGCCGAGGCCGACCGGCAGGGGCCAGCGCGCCCGCTGATCCTGGGTGCGGGTGTCTTTGTGGTGGGCTTGCTGATCGTCGGCTTTGCGCCCTCGATGCTGGTAGTGATTGCTGGGCGCGCGGTGCAGGGCTTTGGCTCGGGCGTGATCTCGTCGGTGGCATATGTCAGCATTGGGCGTGGCTACCCCGAAGCGCTCAAGCCGCGCATGCTTGCCATGTCGGCCAGCGCCTGGGTTATTCCCGGCCTGATCGGGCGGGCGCTCGCGGGCGTTATTGCCGACATGCTGGGCTGGCGCTGGGTGTTTCTTGGCCTGGTGCCGTTTATTCTGCTTGGCGCCGGCCTTGCGCTGCCGGGCCTGCGCCCGCTGAGCGGCAATAGCGACAGCCCGCGCGAGTGGCGCACTGCCCGCCTGGCCGTAATGCTGGCCGCCGGCGCGGGCATGGCGCTGGCCGCGCTGACGACGCCCAACACGTTGCTGGCAGTCGCGCTGGGCGTGGCCGGTCTGGCACTCGGCATCCCGTCCTTGCTGCAGCTTCTGCCCGCCGGCACCT
>LJCR01000762.1 GCA_001399705.1 Kouleothrix aurantiaca | reverse complement strand
CTCCACGCCCATATCCACAAAGCGCTGGAGCTGCGCGGCGACCTGCGCGGGCGTGCCAACGATCGGGTGGTTGCTGTAGGGCGAGGCCGCCGCAATGCGCTGGGCCTCGGCTTCGGTGCTGGCCACTGCCACCGCCTCGGCCGACCACGTTTTGGCAATGCTGTCGTAGTCGCGGCCAATGTCGGCGCAGTGCTGGCGCAGCACGCCAAGCTTGTGGGCGTAGTTCTCGGCGGTGCCGCCGGGGATGTTCCACGCGTCGGCGTACTTCGCCACCAGCCGCAGCGTCACGCGCTCGCCGCCGCCGCCGATCAGGATGGGCGGGACAGGGTTCGGGCGCGGCTCGCAGAAGGCATTGTCGACGCGGTAATGCGTGCCGTGGAACGTGGCTGGCGCTTCGGTCCACAGCTTTTTGACGATCAGGATCGTTTCTTCGAGCTGCTGGAGCCGCACCGCCGCCGAGGGGAAGTCGTAGTTGTAGGCGCGATACTCCGGCTCCATCCAGCCCGCCCCAATGCCGAAAATAAAACGCCCACCACTCAGCAGCTGCAGGTTCGCGGCCATTTTCGCCAGCAGACCGGGGTTGCGGTACGACTGGCAGAGCACGCTGGCGCCGACGTGCAGGTTTGGGTAGGCCGCCGCAAAGTAGGACAGCGTCGTCATACACTCCAGGTAGGGCGTATCGGCCGATTGCCAGGTTGCCCACGGCATCAGGTGGTCATCGACCCACACTGAGTCGATTTTGGTGTGGATGCGCTGCAGCGTGGTGTGAATCTGCTCGATAAAGCCCGGCGCGCTGCTGCCATCTACGGGAAACGAATGCATGTGCCAGCCGAATTGAAGCTTCCCCATTGCCCATCTCCATTCACATAGCTACTGCGTAGAACCACCAAAACACCAAGACACCAAGAAGAGCATTCCGAAACCCCCGCTGCCTTGCTGGTGTGGCAATGCACAAAAGTATTGGGCCACGGAGCACACCGAGGCTTCGTCGTGAGCTCAGCCGAACGGTCACCGAGTTTAGACTTTCTCTGTGCTCTCTGTGCGCTCTGTGGCTCAACTATTGTGCTTTCGGCTATAGAATAGATCAAAACTCGCTTGTGCGGTGCGGCAGGCAGGGGCGGGATGTGGCGGCTCTTTCTGCACACTGTTCATCTCGCGCACACGCCCGGTTGTAAACGACCGGGCTCGGAAGCAACGCCCGCTGAAGCGGGCTTGGATGCGGCACTTATCGAGCCTCGTTTACGGGGCGTCGCTCGGTAGCGCGGCGGCTTTAGCCCCGCAGGCTCCAGGAAGATCCATCGCACTCTCAGCAGCGCCACACATGTCTAGCGATGCATCATAAATGCAACTCCCAGCAAGGTGCAGGGCAGTGAAAGGCATTGTTGCGCATCGCATCGCCAAACCCCAAACCCTAAACCCTGCGCTGAAAGCGCAAAACGCTTCTTACGATGCGTCACAACCTTCTTAGGGTCGACCATAAGCTTCTTATGGTGCGTCATAAGGCTCTTACGGTACGTAATAAGGCTCTTACGATGCGCCACAACCTTGTTATGGTCGACCGTACGCTTCTTCGGGTGCATCATAAGCTTCTTAGCATCGACCATACGCTTCTTTGGGTCGATCACAAAAAGCCTGCACCCCATCCCATGCTTCGTTGTGCGGCACTTGGGCAAGAACAACGGCAGTGCAACTCCTAACCCCCGACCCCTAATCGCTAAACCCCAACCCCTCCACCCCTGCGCGTTCAGCGCAACGCAGCATTACGTGCCACAGTAGTACTTTTGGCTTGGCCGGCCTGGCCCGTGTGGGTATGCGCGGCGTAGGAACAGAAGGCCATAGCGTTTTGGCGGACGTTAGGCTATGCTTGCGCCACGTACTGCAAACGTGTGGTACGAAACCACCATAATCACGAAAGGAAACGGCCCAATGACCTACCGACGCAGCACTCTCTTTTCTGCATCGCAGCTTGCTGCAAATCGCGCAATCCTGCGCGCCCTGAAGCTTCTGGCCGATTACAGCCCGCCGAACCGCGCATTCAGCAAAGAGGCGCTCATTGCGATTGATGCTGAGATCAGCGAAGTCGAGCAGCGCGAATTCGAGCTGGAAACCACGCTCGCCGCGGTGCGGGCCACGCGCAACGACCTGAGCAGCAAGCTGCATGAGGCCGTGCTGGGCGCGAAGGCGGCAGTGATCAGTCAGTATGGGGCGGATTCGGATGCGATTGCGTCGCTGGGCCTGAAGAAGAAGAGCGACTACCGCCGCCCAGGCGCGCGCCGCGAAAAGCCGCAAGAGTAGGCGGGCGATAGAGAGCGAAGGCGAGGCTACCGCGTTGCGTGGTAGCCTCGCTTTTTTTCTTTTCTGACTGAATTAGAACGGCGCTCATTTGCTGTTCTAGAAGGCTGCGTACCCAAGAATTACTATATCTTGGCGCAATTACGGCTTACTAATGTAGTACAGAGGGTTTCAGAGGACGCTTCAATGCCATTGCTATGAAGTGCGTAGACTTCGTCATTGTTGACTACCGCACGATGGCTCCGCTTTTGGTAGTCGAGCTGGATGACCGGTCGCACGAGCGGACAGACCGTAAGGCACGGGATAGGTTTGTTGACCAAGTGCTCGGCTCGGCGGGGATAACGATACTGCATTGGCCCGTAATTTCGAATTACAATCGACAAGAACTATCGAAAGTTATAGTAACTGGACTTTTGCAGATTTGCGGCAACAAGCTTCTGAGCATATGATCAGGCGAGCGTTGGTCTACCAGTTGGGAGGGACAGGTGCCAGCAATTGTCGCGATACCACAGGTGGTCGAGGAACTGCT
>LJCR01000761.1 GCA_001399705.1 Kouleothrix aurantiaca | reverse complement strand
GTCAAGGAACTCTTGGCGCCCGCTAAACTGGTCGAGCAGGTGATCCCAGGCGGGTGGATCGTCGGTGTGCAGCAGGGTGCGCAAGGCGCGATTCACCTGGTCGATGGTCGCGCCATAGCTGGTATAGAACGTCGAGTCGGCGTGAATCAGCAGGTACTCATCGACCAGCGCCATGGCGGGCAGGCTGCTGAGCCACTCGATATGCCTGGATGTCAGCCGCGCGAGGTCGTTATCATCGCCGCCGTTGCGCCGCCACGACCACAGAAACGTTCCACTGCGCGCGGTGCGCGTTTCGCCAAAGCGCCTGGCCGCAAGGATCAGCGGCTCGTGGTTGCCCATCAGCGCCTCGACCTGCCCGCCCGCGTCGGCGGCTTCGGCCTGCAGGCGCATCACCATGTCTACTGTCTCAATCGCGCCCGGCCCGCGGTCGAAGAAATCGCCAATAAACCACAGCCGCGCCGCGCCGCCCATCCAGCTCAGCTCATCGTCCACCAGCCTGGCGTCGCGCAGCAAACCGGTCAGCTTTTCATACTGGCCGTGAATATCGCCCATGATATACAGCGGTGCAGAAAGTGTCATAGCGCTCGGTTCTCCTTGCCGTGCCGAAGACGCGGCGGCTGTCAGCAAGAGCGGATGCAGCACATGCAAAGGCGGGGCATGCGCAAACCCGGCCATCGATAGGTACCGCGCTGATTGTACACAGGAAATGTGATCCAATTATCAAAAACAGTGATCCAAAAGCTGACCGATCTCTAACGAAACTCCAACTCGCGGCGGTTTGATTCGCGCACCCGGATCGTGTAAAATAGCGCAAGGTTCACAACACCAGGGTATCAGGAGGATCTCAAGGGTATGCCTACCTACGTTTACGCCTGCGACTCGTGCGGGGCACAGTTCGAACAAGTGCAGTCGTTCAAGGATGACCCACTGCGAACATGCCCGTCGTGCGCAGGGCCGATTCGGCGCGTGTTTCAGCCGGTGGGCATTGTGTTCAAGGGCTCGGGCTGGTATATTACCGACAGCCGGAAGTCGAGCAGCGCCAGCGTCGCGGCCGACGATTCCGCGAAATCGGAAACCAAAAGCGACACCAAGGCCGATACAAAGGCCGACACAAAAGCCGACACCAAGACCGACAGCTCAGCGAATGGCGCGGCCGCCAAGCCCGCGCCGGCAAGCGAAACCAAGAGCAGCAGTGACACAACACCTGCCAAAGCATAAGCGCTCAACTCACCTCTTCGCCGCTCAAACCTCCCTGCCACCTCGGCGCCGCGGGGGCAAGGCGGTGGTCTGCGTCTGTCGTTAGGGGCGTCATCACGCTGATGGCGTCCCTGATTGGTGCACCACCCTTTGCACGTACCGGCAACGACTGTCACGGGAGGTTTTTCTATGTCTTTCTCCGAGCAACTGCAGGCCCTGCGCGCCGATGTGCGGGCGATTTTTCGGAACGACCCGGCCGCGCGGAATATTGCCGAGGTGCTGCTGTACCCCGGCCTCCATGCGATCACCCTGCACCGCGTTGCACACGCGCTCTGGCTGCGGCGCGTTCCCTTCCTCCCACGCCTGATCTCGCAGATCGGGCGCTTCTTCACCGGCATTGAAATTCACCCCGGCGCCACCGTCGGCAGGGGCTTCTTTATCGACCACGGCATGGGCGTGGTGGTGGGCGAAACCTGCGAGATCGGCGACAACGTCACGCTCTACCAGGGCGTCACGCTTGGCGGCACCGGCAAGCAGCGCGGCAAGCGCCACCCCACGCTGGAGAACAACGTCACTGTGGGCGTGGGCGCGATTGTGCTCGGCGCGATTACGCTTGGCGAAGGCTCGCGCATTGGCGGCGGCGCGGTGGTCGTGAAAGACGTTCCGCCGCATTCCACTGCCGTGGGTGTGCCGGCGCGCATTGTCGCCACACGCGACCCGCACACGGGCGCGGCGCGTCGCGTCGAAGACCTGCCCGACCCCGAGGGCCAGATGCTGCGCGGCCTGCGCATGAAAGTGCTGGAGCTGGAAGAGCGCATGACCGAGGTCGAGGTCGCCAACAACCAGCACCACATGGAGCACCACCTGGCCTTCGACGCGCTGCCCGCCGGGCTCTGGGCCACGCTGGGCGAGAACAGCCCGGCCGACGACGAGTTCACGCTGGGCGCAGGTATCTAGCGCCCCTGCCCGAAAACCAGCCGGCCCGCGCGTTTGATCGGGTAAGCCGGTGCGCGCCGGTGCCGCCGAAATATTTGAAGGACCGAGCACATGACCATCAGCATGTACAACACCCTGAGCCGCAGCAAAGAGCCGCTCGAAACTATCGAGCCGGGCGTGGTGAAAATGTATGTCTGCGGCGTCACCGTCTACGATCAGGCCCACATCGGCCACGCCATGTCGGCGCTGGTGTTCGACATCATTCGCCGCTATCTCGAATATCGCACGTTCGAGGTGCGCCACGTCGTCAACTTCACCGACGTCGACGACAAGATCATCAACCGCGCCAACCAGCTTGGCCGCGACCCGAAAGAGCTGGCCGAGTCGTATGTGACCGAGTTCATGGATGACCTGAAGGCGCTGAATGTCCAGCCCGCGCAGGAATACCCGCGCGCCACCGAAACCATGGGCGAGATCATTCGCTTTATTGCCGGCCTGATCGAAAGCGACCACGCCTACGAGGCCGGCGGCGATGTCTACTTCAGCGTTCCATCCGATCCCGACTATGGCAAGCTTTCGGGCCGCAACCTGCACGACATGCTCTCGGGCACGCGCTTCGAGGTCGATGAGCGCAAAAAGCACCCGGCCGACTTTGCGCTGTGGAAGGCCGCCAAGCCCGGCGAGCCGTTC
>LJCR01000760.1 GCA_001399705.1 Kouleothrix aurantiaca | reverse complement strand
GGGCAGGGGCCGCCCGGCCGCGACGCCGCAAGCTATGTGCTGGGGCGCTTCACCCGCGATGAAGAGGCCGCGCTGCCCGAGGTGCATGGGCGCGTCGCTGACGCCGTCGAGCTGATCATCCGTGAGGGTTTCGCCCGCGCAATGAACAACTATAACGGCACTGGCAAAGCCCCGCGCGAATAAGCTGTGCCAGCGCGCACATCCTACATTCCTCCCACGACTGAGGCGCAGCCGCGCAGCAACGGCGTATGCTGAAGCTGAACAGCCGCATCGTCGTAAAGGAGGCTGCAGCTATGGCTACGATCTTGACCATGGTCTTGACCGCATGCATCGCCGCGCTGGTAACCCGCCTGATGATGCCCACTCCCAAGCCGCCGACGGTTATTTATATCCAGGCAGAACCGCAGCAGGAACAAGGTGGTATCGGCTGTCTGCCGATTGTGGTGGTGACGCTCGGCTCCGTTCTGCTGATCCGTATTCTCGCCGGCTAAGCGCGCCAGCAGAGTCGGTTTCCCAACACAGAAGCGCCGCACCAATTGGTGCGGCGCTTCTGTGTTGGGAAAGGCGAAAGCCTAGCTCAAGCCACTGTTGATCGAGCTGAATACCTGGCTGACCTTACCACCGAGCAGCGTCAGGATACCGATAACAACAATAGCGATAAGCACCAGAATAAGCGCATACTCGACCAGGCCCTGGCCTTCTTCCTTCGCGAAAAAGCTACGAATCACTGCAATCACCTCCTTTAATTTGAAGAATTGTGATTAAGCACCTGTATTATAGGGTTATTGAGCAAGAGCCTCAATAGTCTGAAGGTCCTATAATTCATGGTACTGAATCTGAACGTTTATTCATCTCTAAAAAACGAAATGCCGCCAACAATCACTTATTTTACTGATACAAGGGTCAATTCTTGCCCGCGCCTTCACCTTTGTGTAAGAAATAGTCAAATGTCATATAGCAGAGCCCCTGAGGACATCGAGCGTCGCGGGTTTATGTTTGAAGGCACAAAAACAGAAAAACGCCGGCAGCCCTGTTGCCGCCGGCGTTTCAATCTCAAGCTGGATGCTTAGGGCACGGGCACCACACCCGCCACGCGCGTGCCACGCCCGACCGAGCTTTCGATGCCAAACTCGCCGCGCAGCAGCGACTCGACTTGCTGGCGCAGTGTTTCGATACCCAGGTTGCGGCGCCCGCTTTCTTCGCTCAGCACTTCGTTTACATGAAAGCCTGTGCCATCGTCCTCGATCGAAACATGAATGCTGCCATTATTCTGGTCAAGCAGAACACGTGCCTGGCTTGCGCTGGCGTGCCGCGCAACGTTGTTGAGCGCTTCCTGAATAAAGCGGAACAGCGCGACTTCATAATGACTTGGCAGGCGCGCGTCCATGTTCTGCACCATAAGATTGACTTCGATCTTGTTCTTCTCGCTGAACTGCTGAACATAGCGCCGTAGTGTCGGCACCAGGCCCAGGTCGTCGAGGATCATGGGGCGCAGGTCGAAGATAAAGCGCCGCGTGTCTTGCAGCGTGGTGTTGATTGCGCCCTTGAGCGCCACAAGCTCGCCGCGCGTCTGCTCGGTGTCGCGGTCGAGCAGGCGCTGGCAGATTTCGGCGCGCAGCACCAGATTGCTCATCGACTGGGCCGGGCCGTCGTGCATTTGCAGCGAGATGCGCAGGCGCTCGTTTTCCTGGGCCTGGATGATCGCCGCGATCAGGTCGGTGCCCTCGTCGCTGCCGCCGCGCGGCCCACTGCCCATGTCGGCGCCCACCACCGGCTCCAGCGCCGACACGATCTCGAAGAGCTGCGACTGGCGGCCCTTCAGCAGCTGCTGGCGAAACTGGAGCTGTTCGAGCTGGCCGCGCATCATCAGCAGGCGCATCTGAACTTCCTGGGCCGAGGTGTAAAAGTTTTTGATATCGGCCTTGCTGTATTTATCGAGGTTAACTTCGAGGTCGCGCAGGCGGTTGGCGACCGTCATTTCGCGCTGTGCCAGCTTCTCGACTTCGGCGGTCGTCTGGCGCAGCAGCGTTTCCATTTCGCCAAGCTCGCGCCGCGTCTTTTCGAGATCTGCACCGATGGTCTGATGAAGCTCTTCGAGTTTTTGTTGGGTTTCGCTCGGTGCCACCACAGACCCCCTTGTATATACTTTCAGTAGATGCGTTGTGAAGATTATAGCATAGGATGACTATAAACAGCCGTATGTTTCAAACGACGCCTGATCAAATTGTTATCAACTCAGCCGATCAGCCGATTGCATGGCCGATCGGCGCGTGGTATAATCCGCGAAATGACGCCGACGGAGCATAGGCCGTCGCCCACTCCAGAGAGCCGCCGGATGGTGCGAGGCGGTAGCTGGGCACGCGCCGATCCACTCCTGAGTCGCCAGGGATGTGCGGGCAACCGCGCCGAACCTGGCCCGGGCGCGCCCGTTACAGCGCCTGCGCGCACAGCGCGCCTGAGGCCGCACCATGCGGCGAATGAAGGTGGCACCACGGGAGCCAGGCTCTCGTCCTTCGAATTGCTTGTTCTGAGCGCGAGTTGCGCGGCAGGCAGCACGGTTCGAAGGGCGGGGGTTTTTTGATTCCCCGCAGCACAGGATATTTCGGTTATGACCTTCTGGCAACGGTTTGAACAGGCGCTGCTTGGGCCGATCTACGGCTCGGCGATGCTCATGCGCTCGGTGGTGTGGCGGCTGCGGCGGCCCATGCTGATAGGAGTGCGCGCCGTGGTGATGCGCAATGGCGAGGTGCTGCTCATCCGGCACCGGGCCGGGCGCACGCCGTGGGCGCTGCCGGGCGGCGGCGACGAGCGCTACGAGCGCATGGCCGAGG
>LJCR01000076.1 GCA_001399705.1 Kouleothrix aurantiaca | reverse complement strand
ATATTGACATGCTCATCAAGCTCGATGGCTCGGGATTGTCTCACTCGTCTTACGGCATGTATACTTACCGGCTTTGGCTCAAAGACTCCAGTTCGCCACTGCGATACCTGACGAATGATAATGACGACTATCTCAACTCGACGAAAGTACTGAATAAGATTAAGTCATCAGTCTCGTCAATCAGCACATATAGAAACTCGGTGATTAAGCGTAACGGCGTCGCGGTCGTATTGAATTTAACCTCGTATGATTGGAATTTCGACTTGGTGCCCGCCTATGGTGCGAGCGATGGACAAGGAGGCACAGCGTTCTTCCTGATTCCCGATGGGAAAGGGAACTGGATAGCGACTGATCCACGCAAAGACCAAGACGCGATTACTAGCGCAAATAAGGCGCAGAATGGCTATTTGATACCGCTCATGCGTCTCATCAAATACTGGAATACTCGCTACTACCATTGCCCGACGCTGCCTTCATACTATCTAGAGACATTACTGATTAATGGCCTGCGGTATCATTATCCCGCCCTCTCAAGCGTAAAGGTAACAGTTCCTATTGCGTTCGACGCTTTAGCAACCGGTTTACTCCAGAGCTGCCCTGACCCGAAAGGCTTAGGGCCGAATCTAGACGCGAGCCTCGGTTGGGATGACCGCTCTAAGGTCAGCTCTAAGGCCATAGACATGGCGAAGTATGCCCGGTGGGCATTGGAGTATGAGCAGAAGGACGATCACAAAGAGGCGTACAAGTGGTGGGGATTTATCTTCCCAGACTTTCCCGCATACGGTTAATAACAAAGACTATGGCAACAAATAATATCAATCTTCAAAAATTTATGAGCGCTCAGTTCAATGCAGCGAAATGGTACCTCAACCTCGCGTCCTGGTGCAGCATTACTGTTCTGGCGATGGATTTATTTGTGCTCTTCACGGAGCAATTTCAGAAAACCATTGCGCTTGCTGCTGCGGTTCTCGTGATTGCGAGTGTTCTATGCCTATGGCGTTCTCAGCGTCTTAAGGATACGGCTGAGGTATTGTTGCGGCGTTTTGAACTCTACAAGGGTTTGAGTTGGCCAGTTAGCCCGCGAGAGATCTCTGATCTAGTGGCTACCGCGCCACAGTCTGTCAAAACGGCTGCCCGTTCCGGCGACGGTAGCGATACTTATTTCACTAGTACGCGGCAAGAAACACCAAAAAGGCTTCTTGAAAACCTAACTGAAAGCGCCTGGTGGACGAAGCACCAAGCGCGACGTGTGAGCAATATTCTTTTTGGATTCAGTATTCTGGTGGGTATTCTAGCCGTAGTTACTCTTATCGTATCTCTTCAAAATGCAAGCACCCTCTCTCAAGATTTTGCAGAAAACATTGCTAAAGCTGTCATCGCTATCATTGTATTCCTCTTCACAGCGGGGTACATTCGTCTTGCGTTCGATTATCTTCTTCTCGCCCAAGAGGCTACAAAAGCGGAAGAAAGAGCATGCCAATTACTCGAAAAGCCAAATGTTACAGAGGTCGAAGCTATTCAGTGTGCACACGACTACCAATTAGCCAGAGCTGCTGCCCCACTTCTTCCAACCTGGCTCTGGAAACTTATGCAGAATGAGCTGAACCAGCTCTGGAAAGAGCGAACTGAGCAGTCACGCTAAAAGGTACATTCTTGGAAACATTGAAGCTTAGATAGCCCAGGCTTCTCCTTTGCCTTCACCACCGCGTACGCCATCAACTTCATAATAAAATCTACCTATCATATCAAAGCCGATATACGTCTCTTCAATGGCCCTTTCTGTTCTTTCTCGTCCCAATATACCCGATTTCGGTATTGTAATAGTCTTTTCTTTTGCGAATTTGGCATAGATATCACCTTTTTCAAACAATTTATATCCTTTCTGTTTATATACGCCGATTGCTTGCTCTAATTTCTCTTCTCTCACGCTGTTTCGTTTCAGCATTCTTTCTTTCCAGCCCTCGATAGTCTCTGGAGGTAAGTAGCGCTTCTGAAAGATAAAACCACGATTCCATTTAGGATTTGTATCACGGGGTGGCCAAGATGATCCGGGACGAAGTAGTTCTGTTGCCTCACACCAGTACGAACTGCACCGAACTTCTTCCCAGTATGTATTACAAGTATGGCAACGAAGCAAAGCAAGATCGCCTAGCCAGCATAATAAAGCGGAACTTATTCTAATTTCTATATACTCGCCTTGAGCTTGGCCAATCACTTGAGGCAGTTTTTTGCATTCACACATCACATTACTCCTGTGCGTTGCAATTAATCACGGCTAATGGACCTTATCAGTGTTGGACTTTGAGAAGTTCGCGAAATTCATCGTCGGAGATTTCGCGGTTCTCATACTCCACATCGTGGATTAGCCATCGGCCTGCATCGAATTCCATACGATATTGAGGACCCACCAGATACGAGTTCGGTAGATAAACTTTTTTAACGAATGGCCATTGCTCAGCTTCTTTCTTGATAAAACTGGCACCGAGAATATCCGGTATGAACCACGGTTGCCGCCCCAGTGCGCCAAATTGCTTATTGATGACTGTATTTAACGTGTGTATAGCTCCTAGAGCGAGTTGTCGCTCGTTATGGTCTACCTCCGGTTTGAAGTGAATGGTCTGGTTGCGAATATCGCGAAGATGCCGGTAGGCCGTTGCCGCTTCAGGTAGCAACACACCCCACGACTCTAGGATCTCTATTGCTTTGTTCCAATCATCGAATGATGATTTATTATGAATACGTTTGTATTCCGGGGTGTTCCGAAAGTCATCTCGTAATAGCAATACAAGATGATTGAGAATACGCTCGCCGAGTGCGCAAGCGCCAGTTAGAGCAGGATAGTAACTGCCCACGACAAAGGCATTACGTACTTGCTCAAGAAACTTGTTATGGAAGGCAATGATAGAGAACGGTTTTGATCCCAAGTCTATGAAATTCTGCTTTTTCTGCTCAGCATAGTACTCTCCAAACTCTTCCAGCAGAGCCTGCCGTTGCTGCTCTTTGTTGTGTCGATGTCCTTCTTTGACGGTCTCCTCCCACTCATCCTTGATTTCCATCGAGAGAATGTAGGGGCGCGAGTCAAAGTCCACACCGAATACGCGGTATCGTTTCATTGGCTTTGAGTGTTGATTTTCAAGCTTCGATGAGCTGAATCTCTTGTTCGTTAAGGTTGTACAAAGAATAAATCAAACGGTCAATACGGCGAGTTGCAGCAATGATCTGTCGGTTGTATAAGGTTTTGTCTTGTGCTGTTTTTGCTTTAGTCTGATTTATATATAGCGTTGAGATTTCATCAACAGAAACACAAATTTTGTCGTGCAGTAATTTCTCTTGGGTGTTATTCGGGTTTATAGTTCGTATTGGTAACTGACTGAGAGTAGTCGGTTTAACCTGGGCTAATACTCTGCCCTTCTCAATCGCAAGAAGTCTATAAATAAAAACAAAAAGTCTGGAATTGAGTATACCCATTACATACCGAGGGTCGTATGGTTCTCTTAAACCGAAAAGATAAAGACCGTCGGTAACGAAGGTTTGTTCGGAATCTAATGCGACAATGATTTCGTCCTCTGTGATAACTCCAACTATTTTCTGTGGCTTAGTGAAGATGTGCTCTTCCCGAGGTCTATGTAGAGCATACAGCGGATGCTTCCCCTGTTGAACCTCTTTGCAGGTTATCTCATTTTTGTGCTGCTCTACGTATTTGCATATATTTGGCAGTCTTCGGAAGTCATCTGCACGGCTAGTGTAGATTAACCATAAATCTGGCCGTTCAATGTAATATCGTTTCACCTGTCTACCACCAGTCAAGGATTTACGAAGCTTTTCTTTTTCAAGGGCCCACGTATTGGCAACCTCAGTATTAACTAAGAATGCTTGCTTTAGATCTGGACTAACGCCTCGTTGAATTCCATCCGTATCGATGATGTTCTCCAGTAAATCATGAGCAGCACTCTTTACTTTCGTCCATATTAAGTAGTGCGATGGATTCGCCGTGACAAACAGAAGGCTTGGAATATTGTATATTTCCTTTTGAGGAATGCTATCGTAGTGAGATTCATCCAAAAGTGCAACAGCCTTCATCACCTTGTTAACAGAAGCAAAATCTCCGATTTTAATGTTGGTATTTCTTGAATGATGGTTCTTGTAGATGATAACCGAAGAAGGTCGCACAACCTTATTGAATACATCCCCCATGTTTAATGTGGTGTCAATCTCATAACCGTCGAGGATAAATTTTCGCAGCTTGGCATTATCTATCTGATACAAAAGAACATCAGGAAGAATCATGCCGAAATAACCATTTTCCTTAAGTCTCTTCGAGTTCTGATAAACAAAGTACATGAAAGAATCTATCATTCTCACGATCACCTCTTTGTTATGCGTTCTGAGATATTCGAGTTCAGGTTCAGTGAATTCTGCCCCCCAAGGTGGATTACCTATCACTATGTCGAAACCGCCATCTTGCAAAATATTGGAGAATTCATCTTCCCAGTCAAAAACGTTAATTCTGTATTGCTCTTCTGCATCGAAAAATCCCAATTGTTGATTATCGTAAAAATCGGACGCGATAAGTGAGTTGCCGCACTTAATATTCTGTGCCAAATCGGGCAAAGCTCTCTCATGAAACATTCGCAGTTGAGTCGCAAGCGTCTGGCTCGACTCGCCTTCCAATACTTTCAGAAGTAGAGAGAGCTTTGTGACCTCTACAGCCTGTGGATCGATATCTACCCCATAAATATTGTTAAGTAGAACGCGCTTCCGTGTGTCAGCTGTCAGCCGCCATTCGCCACTAATGGCTTGGTAGAGGTCTTTCTTATGCTTCTCTGGCCCATCATTGACGTACCAGTCTCGGTGCCAGTCTAACAAAAATTGATAAGCGCCAATGAGAAACGAACCTGAACCACAGGCAGGATCAAGAATCTTAAGTTTTGTCGTCTGACGTGGGGTTTTTCCATCCAGAAGCTTTCCGACAGTGTTCTTGACTATGTAATCAACGACATAAGTAGGCGTGTAGTAAACGCCACCAGCCTTGCGGACTTCTGGTTTGTCATCAATCGTCGCGCGATGGTCTGTCGTTAGATTGATGACCTTGCCAAGAAATTGTTCATACACTTGTCCGAGAATTTCAATAGGAAGAACCGAAAACTCGTAAGGGCTGTCTGGGTAGTAAAAATTGGGTATGATCCGCTGGAACGGCTCGTCGTCAATGACGAGATCTAGAGTAAGGTCGTCGGGTAGCTCAGGTCGTTCCTTCTCTTTGCGAAAGTGGAAGAGACCTGAATTATAGCGGTCGTCAGCGTCCTGGAAGATTTTACACAATTTCGTGTATATAGAACCATTGGTCAGAACTCCCTTAAGTCGCTCGTAAGGCTCGATACCTCGGTCTTCGCAGATGCGTAGGAAGATGATACGGTCAATTGTCATCTGCACGGCGTAGTTTATATCGCGCTTAGAAAGCTGTGGGTTGCGCTCGGCAATATTCTCCGCGAGTATACGCCGCCAGGTCTCTATTTCGCCTAAAAATGCATCATCAACAGTCGCAACACCCTTCTTGTCCTTTAGGGATACAGTGTACTGGTCGAGTGAGCCGGCAAGCACCGCGTCACGATGGAATAAAGTCTCAATCTCGTCCCAGCGGTCATAATACTGGGTGTAATCGATGTAGAGAGTGCGTGCAGTAGTAGCCTTGTCGTCCTTATCCGGCTTGATGCGACAATCGTAGACTACGAACTCTTCAAAGTCGGTGAGAATACTCACCGGCAGGTTTGCCGACCAAGCATAGCGTCGCAGTTGGAATGCGGGTTTAGTATCAGAATCGAGGTTTACAACCGGCTTCTTGGCTTCGAGGAAGAACTTACGCGAGCCTCCCACACGGAAGCAGTAATCTGGAGCTTTGGTCTGTCCACCGATTTTTATTTGGTCTTCGTGAATGACATCTTTGTAGGTCTCTGGAACACCCTGTTCGTTCTCTACGTCCCATCCGAGGGCTTTGAAGAAGGGGTCAATGAACTCGCGCCGCACCTGTGTCTCGTTATATTGCCCAGAGCGAAATGCCTTGATATCGCGGCCGAAGTGTTCGATGAGGTTGATGACGCGAGATGGTATAGCCATTGTTGATACCTCGGTAATTCAGGGCAGGCACGGGAGATGGGCTCCTACCAAGTTAGAACGCAGGTTCGTAGCGTTAGGTGACGACCCGTCGCTGAGAATCTACCACAAATCTCTCCTCCTGTCTTCGTGGTTTGCTCGCATGCAAGCGTGCAAGCACGCAAGCAGTCAGGCTTGTAAAGCCTCGATCACTTGAGCAAGCATACTGCGCTCTCCATTCAGCTTGTAATCCTCAATTAGATAGTTAAGGGCAATGCGGCTCACCTCGTTTTCTGTGGTACGAACCCCCTCGCGTTTTAACGTGTAGACGATATCGGACAATCTCACTTTTTCTTCAGGGGTAACGCGGACATAGACCGATTCTTTACCGATTTTACGAACGACCCCTCGGATGCTTGCAAGCATGCTAGCATGCAAGCTAGCTAGCTCCGCCCCATCTCTCTCTGAATCCTGAGTTGCTTCGCCTGCGTCTTGTTTATTCTCAGAAGATGCCGCAGCTGGTGCTTCGTAAATCACAGAGGACTCGGGCATACGGGGAGTGATGGCTGGGGACGATTTAGGGGATTGGCTTCGTGAAACCTTTTTAGCGTCTTTTCTCGTAGCATTCTTGTCACTCTTGCCGAAAAAGGAAGATGCTCCTTGCAGGTCGTTGGTAATTTTGGAAGTGTCGATGGTCTTTTTGCTCATAGGCTCAGTTCATCAATAAGTCGATTATATGCCTCAGCAGAGCGCGAATTCGGCGCGTAGTCGAAGATATCTTTCTGGCTGAAGTGAGCGTCACGGATGTCCGTGTTTTTGGGTATTACCGTCCTGAGCAGCATGTCAGGATAGGCTGTACGAAGCGTACGGATTGAGGCTTCGCTGTTTTTCGTAGGGTCGCTCATGGTGAACAACAGGCCAAGTAGTTGAAGATTCGGATTATAGAACTCCTTGACCTCGTGGATGGTCTTGCTGATTTGGACAATCGAATCGAGTTCAAAGTAACCAGGGGACACAACAACCATTGCCGCGTCAGCAGCGGTGAATGCATTGATAGTAAGCCAAGAAAGGGCTGGTGGGCAATCGATGAGCACGTGTTCGTAGCGGTCTTTGACCTGGTCAAGCTCTTTTTTGAGCCGTGCTTCTCGGTGGTCTTTAGCTACCGTCAGTTCGATGTCAGTGTTGGAGAGTAAGATATGCGCCGGCACGATATCCAAATTTGGCACAGTAGTTGGATGGATGCGGAGTGCTTCGCGCTCCAAAATGGTCTTGTAGAGCGTGTCGTCCATCTTCAGTTGTGGGTAGTCTGGGAGTAAAACTTTCGAGGAATTCGCTTGGCTATCAACGTCGATGAGGAGTACCTTTTTGCCACGTCGGGCCAGACCTGCTGAGAGGGAGATGCTTGTGGTGGTTTTGCCGACCCCGCCTTTTTGTGATGCTATTGCGATAACCATATTGTCCGTTTAGTTCACCAGAATCCTACTCTAGGGTTTCCCAGTAAACTAAGTAACTGAGTCAGATTGTGGCATGACACACACAATTGGGCAAGAGGGAACAGGTTTTCAGGCAAGACTAAAGGCTGAACTGGCAAAATAGCAAATCGCCAGCTCAGCCTTTAGCAGATTTCAGCATCTATCCTATGCTGTCCGCTGCAACACAATGCGGAAAATCAACACGGGATAGCCGCGTGGGAAGTTTCTATCAATTGGGCAACCTGAGCGTGATCGCGCCGCTGGCGAATGTAGTGCTGCTGCCAGTAGTGCCGTATGCGATGCTGTTTGGTGCACTGGCGCTTGTGGCAGGGATGGTGTATTTGCCGCTCGGCCAGGGGCTGGCGCTGCTGGCCTATCTTTTTCTTGCGTGGCTCACCGAAGGCGCGCGCTGGGTTGCGCGCGTGCCGGGCGCTGCCGTCCAGTTGCCACCCTTCCCGCTCTGGCTGCTGCTGGCCTACTACGCGATTGTGATTGGCGGGTGGCTGTGGGGCGTGGGGCCGCGGCAGGAGCCGTGGCTTCCAGGAGTGTATGCGAAACACGAGGCGACGTCGCTGGCACCGGCGGAGCACTAGTGACGGCGATTTTGTTTACGGACTTGAAT
>LJCR01000759.1 GCA_001399705.1 Kouleothrix aurantiaca | reverse complement strand
GCGCATGCCGCTGGCCAATATGGGCGAGGCCGACGCGCACGACGCGCTCTACCCCGGCCACCGCTGGCACGCCGTCATGCACACGATCGTCGCGGCGGCGCGCGCCAATGGCCTGCGCTGCATGGATGGTCTGTCGGCCAACTTCAAGGATTCTGCCAGCTTCGAGCGTGCCTGCCGGGTGGCGCTGGCGCTGGGCTTCGACGGCAAGCAGTGCATCCACCCCGCGCAGGTCGCCACCGCCAACGCCGTTTTTGCGCCCAACGCCGAAGATCTGGACTGGGCGCGCGCCGTGGTGGCGGCCTACGAAGCAGCGACGGCGGCCGGGCGCGGCGCGATCAGCCTGAATGGAACAATGATCGACGCGGCCAATGTGCGCATGGCACAGACCCTTGTGCGCCGTCAGGCCATCATTGACGCGCGGGATTAGCAACGCATCAGTTTGAATGAATATATGGCTACGCACTACGTGCGTAGTGCGTAGCCGTTAGTGCATTATCAGAAAAGCACTGCGAAAATCAGGAAATAGTTTCGGCATTGTAATCACCAACACCTATTTCCCATCCCCTAGCCCTGCGCTGCATACGCGCTACGTGTAGGCCGCCAGCCCGGCCAACTGCTCGCTGCGCTCAGGCCCGCCCAGCTCGGCCAGCAGGCTCGCGAAATCGAGCGGCTTGCGATCAAAAACAATCTGGCCATTGCGGCGCGGCCACTCGTTCGGCTGCCGATCCCAGGCCAGCTCAATCCCATTGAAATCAGGATCGTGCAGATAGATCGCCTCGTGCGTGCCGTGGTCAGACGCCCCATCGATGCCCCAGCCAGTGTCGAGCAGGCGTGCCAGCGCCGCGGCCAGATCGCGCCGCTCGGGGTAGTTGATCGCAAAGTGGTACAGCCCGGTGGTGCCGGCCGGCGGTGGCGCGCCATTCTGGCTTTCCCAGGTATTTAAGCCGATATGATGATGATAGCCGCCGGCCGAAAGAAACGCCGCCGTGCCAAAGTTCACCAGCAGATCAAAGCCCATGCGGTCGCGATAAAACTCGATCGCGCGATCAAGGTTCGCAACTTTTAAATGCACGTGCCCAATGCGCGTTTCGGCGGGTAAAGGTGGATATGCCATGGTTTACACTCCATGTTGAAAAACGAGAAACATTCGCAACACCAGCAACGGCGAAACCGCCAGCAGGATTTGAATCGTTTCATCCAGTATCTTAGCATTGGCGTTTGTAGCTGAGAATGGAAAAAACAGCCCAATCTTTTATCTATAATTGCGGCTGGCGCAAAAATGCTGCAATTTTGCCCATAAAAATAGTACAAATACTGTCGCACAGAACACAAAAATCGATTATAATAGCAATCATACCGACACAGCACCGATCTCCTAGGCGTACTTATCCGCTCGCAAGGCACCCATGAAGCAGGTCTGGCTCGCCACCTGTGCGCTGCCTTTGACGTATACGCTTGTGCTCGTGCTAGCTTGCATGCGCCTGGCCAAGCCAGGCGGCACTGTTCGGTATACCTTTGAACTGCGCCAACGGCTTGCATCCGCCAGATGGCGCACCCTATCCGGTTCGTTATTGGATCATACTATATTCTACGGGAGAGGCCACGATGCCCCTTGCACACACCCAACGCCCCAGTGCGCCCGATTCGCACACCACCGACACTACCCTCAATCAGCAGTACGACACGCTTATGGCTCATTTCACCGCCGGCGAGCACGGGCGAGTTGAGCTTGGCGCGGGAGAAGATCGCGTCGCTGTGCGCGAAATGTTACAGGCTGCCGCCCAACGGCGCAACCTGCAGCTTACATTCCGGCGCGGGCGCGGTCCGCTGACATTCCGGGTTGAAGCGTTACAAAAAGCTGCCAAACGTGCTGCCCAACGATCAGAAGCGCCAGCAATGCCTGCCGAAGTGAGCGCGCCTGCGCCAGCAGTTGCTGCCCCCGCGCAGGAGTCCGCGCCTGAGCAGCCAGTGAGCGCGCCGCATAAGCCTGTGCGCCCGCGCAAAGCCGCGCCAGCTGCTGCCCAACGGCGCGCGCCGCAGCAAACTGCCGAACCCAGCAAAGCAGCCGCAGGAGCGCCCGCGCAGCAAACTGCCGAACCCAGCAAAGCAGCCGCAGGAGCGCCCGCGCAGCAAGCCGCTCCTGCGCCTGAGACAAACCGCCCGCGCCCTCAGCAGCGCGCCCAGCGTGCGCCCGAGCAGCGTGGCACGCGCGGGCCCGATCAGCGCGGCACACGCGCCGCCGATCAGCGCGCCAGCAGCACCAATCGGCGCGACAACGCCGACAATCGCCGCAAGAGCGACGACCGCCGGGCCAGCAGCAGCCGCTACGACGATATGCTGCCACGCTGGATGCGCGAGGGCGAGCGCCCGGCCGGCCAGAATGGCCGCTCACGCGGCGACGGCAAGCGCCGCACGCGTTCGTAAAACCTTCGCAAGCAACGAGCCGCCCCGCGCCGAACGATACACGTTCGTACGGGGCGGCTTTTTTGCGCGTTTCGATCCCATTTCATCACCCCATTGCACCGATTGTGCGTTTCCACAGCGCCTATACTGACGCGTAACTGCAGAGCGTACTCGTTAGGCATCCACCGCAGCGCTGTTTTGGCACGTCGCACGCCTGCCAAACGCACGAGAGAAACCCATGACTCTAGAAATCCCCGAACAGACCAGCACCGAGACAGCCGAACTCCAGGCCCATATCGCCCGCCTTGAAACGGCACTGGCTGCGCGTGAAGCAACAATTGTCGAGCAGCGCGCTCAGCACGCTCTGCTGCAGGCCGTCATCGACCATCTTCCGTACGCGATTTACTGGAAAGACATGGATCTCGTGTAC
>LJCR01000758.1 GCA_001399705.1 Kouleothrix aurantiaca | reverse complement strand
GCCATGTTCCGGCAAGCCCGGCGCAGCCTGCGCCAGCCAGTCGCGCGTGGGCGCGCCCGCCGCAATGCCAAAATCGTCCCACGGCTGCGCGGCCCACAGCACAAACGCCTCGCCATCCTCGAAGCCTTGCAGCACCTGCCCTTCGGCGGTGGCGCGGCCCACCAGCCCCGACTCGCCCCACTCGCCGTTGGCCGCCAGCACGCGCTCGTACTCGGCCACCATGGCAATGCGCGCCGCACCGTGCGCGTCAAGATGCAGGTGCAGCGTGTCGTTGCCAAGCAGCTGGTAGGTGGCGGTGCAGCGCGCCGCACCTTGTTCCAGCGCAAACGTGAACAAATCTTTGGAATGGTAGGGGCTGCTGGCGTGCGCAAAATCGCGCAGCACAAGCGCGCCATCGAGCGCGACGCGCAGGCTGGCGCGATAGCTTTCGCGCCGCCCGCCATACATGCCCGCGAAGGCCGGGAAATGCCAGCGAAAGCCAGCGTCGTGCGAGCGCAGCACGCCCAGCGGGTTGAGCTTGCGCGTGTGCGCGGGCACGTCGAGGTAGCCGTGGGGCGTGTAGTCGTCGGGTGGAAAGGGCATGGCAGTCTTCAGAAGTCAGGAGGCAGGAGTCAGAAGTCATGAAGCCATTTGCACAACATAACCTGCGGCCGTAGCAAGTGCGCCAATTCTGTCGTTTATGGCGCTACGCACTACGCACTAATGAGAAAAGAGCGTAGTGCGTAGTGCGTAACATTAGACGCAAACCCATCCCCCATCCCCGCGCCAAAGGCGCCTTTAGCGCGGCGCAGGGTCGTTCAGGATCAAACACGCCTCGGGCGGGAAGCTCACGCCAATCGGCTGGCCCTGCTGCGGCGGGTTCAGGTGCGGGTTGTTGAACTGATCGAACTGCAGCGCCTGGTCGCCAAAGCGCACGCGCACGCGCATCGTCGGCCCGAGGAACATCACGTCGTCGACGGTGCCATTGATGTGATTCATGCCGTTGCTGGCGGGCGTGCCATTCATCGAAATGATCTCGGGGCGCAGTGCCACGCTGATCGACTGGTTGGCCGGCACGCCCTCGATCGGCTTGGCGGCGGTGATCTCCTGGCCGGCCACGCTCAGCCGCCCGCGCGCCGGGTCGGTCACAGTGGCGGTCAGCACATTCAGCGTGCCCACGAACGAGGCCACAAAGCGCGTGGTTGGGAAGTTATAGATCTCGAACGGCGTGCCGATCTGCTCGACGCGGCCGTTGCTCATCACCACAATGCGGTCGGAAAGCGACAGCGCTTCTTCCTGATCGTGCGTGACATAAATCGTCGTGATGCCGAGCTCGCGCTGGATCGAGCGGATCTCATTGCGCAGCGACACGCGAATTTTGGCGTCGAGCGCGGAAAGCGGCTCGTCGAGCAGCAGCACCTGCGGCTGGATGGCGAGCGCGCGTGCTAGCGCCACACGCTGCTGCTGGCCGCCCGAAAGCTGGTAGGGGTAGCGCCCGCCGAACTCGGGCAGGTGCACAATTCGCAGCATCTCGGCCACGCGCGCCTTGATGTCGGCGGCAGATTTGCGCGCGACTTTCAGGCCAAAGCCAATGTTGTCGGCGACGGTCATGTTCGGGAACAGCGCGTAGGACTGAAACACCATGCCGACGTTGCGCCGGTTCGGCGGCGTGTACGTCATATCGACGCCGTTGATGCGGATCTCGCCCGACGTTGGCTTTTCAAAGCCGGCGATCATGCGCAGGGTGGTGGTTTTGCCGCAGCCGCTCGGGCCGAGGAACGAGATGAACTCGCCGCGCTCGACTTGCAGGTCGAAATTTTCGACGGCTACGCTCTGCGCGAAGCTCTTGCGCACCGAGTTGATTTCAAGAAAGGCCATAGCCTGCTTTCCTTTTGCGCTTGCTTGTGCCCGAAACTGCGGAGCCAGGGACAGAGAACCGAGAACCAAGAACCAAGAACCGAGAACCACAGAACTGCGGAACCGAAAAACTGCACGCCGCGATGCAGAGAAACGCTTTGCGAAAACGCCGAGAAGGCACTATAAAAAAACGATATGGAAATTAGGGAAAACAATCATATTGCCATCCCTGATCCCTATCCCCCAACCCCTGCGCTGAAAGCGCACTAGCGCGTGCCGACAATCCGCGCGCGGCCCGGCAGCCGCCGCCCCACCAGCTCCAGCGCGCCAATTGCCGCCCATGTCAGCGCAAAGCTGATGATCGCCAGCGCCGATGGCTCGTAGACCTTGCTGCTGCTCAGCAGGTTCATATACGGGCCGAAGGCCGGCTGCGAAAGCAGCGACGCAATCGTAAATTCGCCCATCACAATCGCGAAGGTGATAAACGCGCCGCTGAGCAGCGCGATATACACATTCGGGAAGATCACGCGGAACAGCACCGTGACCCAGCCAGCGCCCAGGCTCTGCGCCGCCTCGGTCAGCACGCGCGCATTGATCGAGCGCAGGCCGGTGTCGACGGCGCGGTACATGTAGGGGAAGGACAGCATCACATACGCGCCGATCAGCAGCGCATAGGTGCCGTTGCGGCTGTCGGTCAGCGCGGTGCGGTTGTAGGTGCGAATCAGCGCGAACACCAGCACCACCGCTGGCACCACAATCGGCAGCAGCGTGAGGAACTCAATCACCGGGCGCATGCGCGGCAGCCGCAGATTCACCCAGTAGGATGTTGGCACGATCAGCAGCGCGCTCACCAGAATTGTCAGGATCGCAGTTTGAAATGAGAACGAGAAGCTGCGAAAGAACTCGGGCGACTGCAGCACGTTCTGGTAGGCGGTGAGCGAAAGCTGGCCCTTTTTCGCCTGCAGCGAGAACTGGATCGTGGCGTAGAGCGGCACAAAGAAAT
>LJCR01000757.1 GCA_001399705.1 Kouleothrix aurantiaca | reverse complement strand
GGATGGCAAGATGCGCTGGATGCTTGGGCGTGACCGGCGGGCGCTGCTGCTGATGCTGTTTGCGGGCATGCGCCTGAGTGAGGCAGCCGAGCTGCGCTGGACGGATGTGGATTTCGGCGCGGGCACGTTGACGGCGCGGGGCAAGGGCGGCAAGTCGCGCCTCATTCCGCTGCATAGTCGCGTGCGCGCGGCGCTGGAGCTGGTGCCCGAGGCCGATCGCGTCGGGCGGGTCGCTGGCAGCAACAAGGGTCGCAAGGTGGCCGGCAAAACGCTGGCGCGGATGTTTGAGGCCGGCGGCTGGGTGCGCGAGAGTGGGCTGGAGATCAGCGCGCATATGCTGCGCCACACCTTCGCGGTCACGCTGTTGCGCAACGGCGCCGATCTGCGCACCATTCAACTGCTCTTAGGCCACGCCTCGCTGGCAACCACGCAGGTGTATCTGGCGCTGGAAATCAAGGACAAACAAAAAGCGATCCAACTCCTACCCGAGTATTTCGGATAGGCGGATCGCTCTGGGACGCGGGCGGCGGGGTCGAATCCCGTCTCCCGCTCCACTAGTGCAGCGTGTGTGTCACGTTTATAGAAACGCACATCTGTACGATATAATTGGCACGTCATTGTGCCGCCGTGCTTGTTAAGGTGCGGGCCTTGGCCTCGTGGTGCTTGTTTCCTACGCACTCACCACGAGGCCAAAATTATTTCCCTCAATGAGCCCGTTATATTCCAGCCTTAGTCGTTCGACTTCGGTTTCTGGAATAAGATACCGCTTCTTCTGCTTTACGCCTCGGGTACGAAACCGGCGTATTGTGCCATCTGCAAGCCAGTTGTAGATGGACTGATCGCTGACGCCGATGCTTTCAGCAGCTTGCTTTGGGGTGAGCTGCTTTTCTTCCGTCATGCTGCTCTCCCTATGAGTTATCTTGGATTGCTTGGATTATAGATCGATTCTGAGAAAATCGTCAAAAGCGGCTACCCGGCGGCGCGTTCCTGCATCCATTCCTCGGCGGCTTCGCGGGCGCCGCCTCGCCCGCCGTACTTCGCATCGCTAAAGTAGCGGCGCCGGTCGGCGTAGGCGAGCCACCCATTGAGGCGCTCGTAGTCGGCGCGAGCGATGTACCAGCGACGCGGCTTCTTCGGGCGCGGGCCGGCCAGCTTTCGCATATGGTCACGCCAAGCGATGGCAGCCTGTAGCGCGGCCATCGTACCACCGTGAAGGCTGTCGGCGAACTGGCGGTGCAGCTCGATGCTGCGGGTGTAGACACGCGCGCGCCAGGCGTGTTCGCCGGCGATGTCGATGCGCGTGAGGCCGCGCCGGTCGGGCAGATTGGCCAGCAGCGCTGCCGGGTCGGCGTTAGGGAGTGTTGGCGAGGATGGTGGCGACCAGGTGGCGGCTTCGTGTGGGCTGATTTTTCGAAAGTTCGGCATTATGCGTTTGGATCTATTTTTCTTTGCGTCTTGCGAAGCTCAGTCTTGGGCCTCTTCTGCTTCATCAAAAAGCTGTGCCATTGCCTGAGCTTGTGTAACGTGGGTCAATTCTGCAAACGCAGTGGCGAAACGCGCTGCTGTCGAGAGGCGAATTCGAGGCCGTAGGGTAATTTTTTTGTGCAGGTTGCTCTTGTCCAAACCGCATCGTCGGGCGATCTCGGCCTGGGTGAGGCCAGCTTTGCCGATTTGCTCAGCAGCATCGGACTTGAATATATACATCTTCATGCCATTATAGTACCACGTTTAACCACTCGCTGTCATGGTTCTTCTTCGCTGATCATCATCTCGTGGCATTCTCCACAGATCAACTTGGCATCAGGCTTAGCCCACGCATTCTGGCCGCATTCTTCACAGGTGTATTTCGTCTTGCTGGCGCGCTTTTTAGCGGCTGCATCGCCACCGATGCCTCGCCCGGCTGCCTGGTAGCGAAGTTGGAAGCCTCCCGCGAGCAGCTGCGCGCAGGCGCGAGCGAAAGCGCCGCTTTCTTCGATGTAGTGCGTCATGTTCTGGCCAGTCTGCGCGCCTCCTGGCTGGCCTGTGGCGCTTGGAATGAGACCAACAGCGAGCATCAGCGCGGCCCATGCCTTGTTGTGGTAGCCGTTCCTGCTCGGCTTGCCGAAATGATGCTGCTGCAGGTGCGTCATTTCGTGAACGAGCGTGCTTAAAATCTCGGTATCAGTGCGGCCGCGAAACGTCTCGGGGTTCATGGCGATTTCGTCGGTGGCCTGGCCGCTGGCGCTGCGCGCCGTGAACTGCGATGCCCAAAAGTAGCCGCGCGCGTTGCTTTTGCGCTGGAGCGTGATCAGGCAATGCGGGAGCTGGCCAGCGAATAGCGCTTGATTGAAAAAATCGAAAGCGCGCTGGAATGACGCATACTCGTCTATCGGTTTTGTATCGTACGACACACTTTTTCCTGGTGCGAAGATCGCGCCGGGCAAATGAGCCCAGCGCGATCGGGGTGGAATGTCATTCGCCGGCAAGGATGGCAATAATCTGCTTGGCAGCTTCGATGCTGACGCCGCCGAGCTTGTCGAAGTACACGCTGGTGCTCTCGACGCGCGCGGAGAAATACACGCCGCGCCGCTGGCTGATGGTGCGTTCTTGCCAGGTGGTTTGGGCGCCGGCGGCGACGAGCAGCTGCACATTTTCGGCGGCGCGTTGCTCGTCTGCCAGGTGGCGGTGGTAGGCTTGGCTGGCTTCCTGCCAGGCTTGGCACGCCTCGGGCAATAAGCGGCGTTTGATCTCTTTGGCGAAGTCCATGCTGCTGCGGCTGGCGGCCACCGTGATGGGGGCGGCGCTGTTGCGTGGCCGGAATTGCGAAGCCTCGCCAAAGAACACGCCCACTGAGACACGCCCC
>LJCR01000756.1 GCA_001399705.1 Kouleothrix aurantiaca | reverse complement strand
ATGTATGGCAGCACAGATAATGGGCAGCAGCGCGGCCAGCGCAGCCGTGATCGAGGTCGACGAGCGCAGCTTCCAGGCGCAGGTGCTTGAGCGCTCGCGCAGCGTGCCGGTGGTGGTCGATTTTTGGGCACCGTGGTGCGGGCCGTGCCGCGTGCTTGGTCCCATTCTTGAGAAGCTGGCGAAAGAATCGAACGGCGCGTGGGTGCTGGCGAAGATCAATGTCGACAACAACCAGCGCCTGGCGCAGATGTTTCGCGTACAGGGTATCCCGGCGGTGAAAGCCTTCCGCGACGGCAAGCTGGCCGACCAATTCGAAGGTGCGCTGCCCGAGTCGCAGGTGCGCGCCTGGCTGAACCGCCTGCTGCCGGCTGAACAAAACGACCCGCTGGCGGCAGCGCGTGAGCTCGAAGATCGCGCCCCCGACGAGGCCGCCGCGCGCTATCGCCTCGCGCTTGGGCAAAACCCCGACGATCACGACGCGCTGCTGGGCGTGGGGCGCCTGCTGGTGCAGCAGGGCGAGGCCGAGGGCGCCGAGGCTTTGAAGCAGGTGCCAGCCAATTCGCCGCACTACGCAGCTGCGCAGGGCTGGCTGGCGCTGGCCGAATTCTTTGGCGAGGCGCGCAACAGCAAGCCCGACGCATTAGCGGCGCAGGTTGCTGCCCAGCCCGGCGACATCGACGCGCGCTACAAGCTCGCCGCCTTGCAGGCGCGCAACCGCCGCTACGACGACGCAATCGAGCAACTGCTGGCAATCGTTGGGCGCAACCGTGCCTTTCGCGAAGACGGCGCGCGCAAGATGCTCCTTGCGCTGTTTGCCGTGCTTGGCGATCAGCACCCGCTGGTGGCGCCGGCCCGCCGCAAGCTGGCAAATCTGCTGTTTTAGTTTTTCTCTGATCACATTTCAAAAGCGGCATCCAACAACATCGGATGCTGCTTTTTCATTGGAAATAACGCGATGCTAACGCCGTGCTATTTGCCTGCGACAGCAAGGTACTCTTGATCATTGATGTGTGATTTTCCACGCTGCGCGTGGAAAATCACACAAACTTGCTTTTGCAAGTTGGCGTGCCAAGAAATTTCAAGTTCAGGTAAACACTTCTCCTTTGTCATTCTGAACGGAGCAGCAGCGAAGTGAAGTATCTCCTATCATACCAAGTTCGGGTAAATACCCTTACATTTTGTCATTCTGAACGGAGCGCCAGCGGAGTGAAGAATCTCTTATTCACAGCAACGAGAGATGCTTCGCTACGCTCAGCATGACAATTCAGAAGTAGTCATCCGTATTTGGTACGACTACCCAAATATTCTTCGTGTCTTCGTGCCTTCGTGGTTAATTCTAATTACTCTAGAACTTTGCCGCAATCGCATTGAGCGTGGCCGCGTCGGGCGCGTGCAGCACCAGCACGCGCGTACCGCTCAGCCGGATCAGGAACTGCCGCCCCGCCAGCTGCCAGCGCGCGCCCTGCGCATCGGATTGCAGCAGGCTCGCGTTGCCTAACCCGCTCACCATCACGCCCACACCATCGGCGAAGCGCTGCGCAGCGGCCGCGTCATCCCACACGGTGTTCAGCGCCAGCGCGAGATGTCCCTGCTCGTCGCCCAGCACCTGGTAGCGGTCACCGCCCCAGCCATCACACGCCATGCTGGCTTCGTCCAGCGTGAGCACGTGCTCAAGGTAGATGCGCAGGTACAGCTCGCACAGCGTGTCTTCGGCCAGCACGCGCCAGCCGGGCAGCGCCAGCGCGGGCATTGGCACTGCCACCGGCGCGTCGCCCGCGAAATAGCGCTCGGGGTGCAGCACCTGCTCGGTCGAGCGCGGCGGGCGCGCAAAGGCGGCATCAACCTGCTTCCAGCCGCCCTGCTGGTAGAGCGCTGCCACAAAGCTCGCGCCCTCGCGGTAGGGGAAGTACGTGGCCGACTCAACCTGCGGCCCGCTCGCGCCAAACGACAGGCCGCCAAGATCCATGCTCTGGAATTCTTCGAGCTGGTAGTTGGCAATGTCGAGCGCGCCCAGGTTGTTGCGCGCATACAGGCTCATGGTCAGCGTGGCGTCGCCTTCCACTAAGCCCTTCATTGCCAGCTCGGCATCGGAGTTGCCGGCCGTCTGGGCGAACAGCGCCGTCAGGTTATAGTGCTGGTCTTGCAGGCTGTGCGTAAACTCGTGCGCGTAGGTCACGCGGTCGCGCACGCCCATTGCGCTGCGCTCGGTGACGACCACAAGCTGCTTGGTACGCTGGTCGTAGAAGCCAAGAATATTGTTGACCATGCTGTCGATCTGGCTCTGGCGCAGGTCGCCGCCTGCGCCGCCCATATCGAGGGCGCGCAGGCTCGCCGATTGTCGCGCTTCAGCCTCGGCGGGCCACTCTTTATCGAGCAGCTTGGTGAAGTAATCGCGCAGCTGGGTGTGGTTCATAAAGGTGCGCGGCACCGCCTGCAACGGCGCAAGATCGCGCAGCGGCGATACCTGCCCGTTGATCGTATTCATGGTTTGCAGGTTGCCAAGTTCGGTCTTGAGCTGGCTGTTTTCCTGCTGCGCGCTTTGGAGCTGGCCCTTGAGCGCGTCGCGCTCCTGGGCGGCGCTTTGCAGCTGCGCAAGCTGGTCGCTCAGAAACGCCGCCTCGCCGCGCTCGACAATCCGGCGCGCGTGGAGGCGCTGCAGCTCGCCGCTGAGGTCGGCGGCGGGCGCGGCTGCGGCTGGCGCGGCGGATGGCTGCGCGCGCAGGTTTGCCAGCTCGGTGCGGCTGGCGCTTAGCTGCTCGTTGGTGGCGGCCAGGTCGGCCTTCAGGCGCTCGACTGGCTCGGCCGCCACGTCGAGGTCGGCGCGCAGAACAAGCGCCTGCGC
>LJCR01000755.1 GCA_001399705.1 Kouleothrix aurantiaca | reverse complement strand
CCACCTCGGTGGAGGTGGAGGCACCTGGCCGGATCGCAGTGGCGAAGGCGGGCGGCATTGGCATCGCGCCCATGGGGCCGGGCGCGCGCGCCGCTGCGACTCAGGCGGCGACTGTGCTTGGCGCGGCCGGATTCGCGATGACCGAAGTGAGCGACTACCGCGCGCTGAAGTGGTCGAAGGCGCTGCTGAATATGCTGGGCAACGCCACTGCCGCGATTCTCGACATGAGTGTGGCCGAGGTGTACGCCAACCGCCGCCTGCTGGCGCTGGAGCGGCGCGCATTTCGCGAGGCGCTGGCGGTGATGCGCCGGCTCGGCATTGCGCCCGTAAACCTGCCGCGCTACCCGGCCGCGCTGCTTGCCACCGCCATGCGCACCGTTCCCACGCCGCTGCTCGACCCGATCCTGCGGCGGGTGGTGGCCGGCGGGCGCGGCCGCAAGCCGCCCTCGCTCCAGCTCGACCTGGCGCGCGGCAACCCGCGCTCGGAAGGCGAGTTTCTGTATGGCGCGGTGGCCAGCGCCGCCGCCGCACTTGGCATGGCTGCGCCGGTCAATCAGGCACTGTGGGACATTTTGCAGTCGATCACCAGCGGGCAAACGCCCTGGGATGAATTTCGCCGCCAGCCCGACCGGCTGCTGGCCGAGATCGCCAGTCGGGCAACATCCTCTAACGAAAAGCAGCTTGGGTGAGCCACCGAGCGCGCAGACGCTGCGTCGTCAATTCAGCCGAACAGGCGCTGAGTTTGCTGCTCTTGCTCAGTGATCGCTGTGGCCAATCGTCCGCCGGCCCTATCGTGGCATCCTGAAGGAGATGGAAATGGCGACCTCGCAATTGCTGCTGGCGGCCGGCCTGATCGTTGCCGCCTACCTGGCCGGCTCGGTGCCATTCAGCTTTCTGGTGGCGCGCGCGCGCGGCGTCGATCTGCGCACGGTTGGCAGCGGCAATATTGGCGGCGCGAATGTGTGGCGCTCGGTGGGCTTCGGGCCGTTTGTGGTCGCCGCCGTGCTCGATATGCTGAAAGGCATGCTGCCGACGCTGGCGGCGCGCTGGCTGCTGCCTGGCCAGTTCGTGGTGATTGTGCTGGCGGGCGTGGCGGCGGTGCTGGGGCACACCTTCCCGATTTTCCTCCGCTTCAAGGGTGGCAAGGCCGTGGCGACCAGTGGCGGGGTGCTGCTGGCGATCGCGCCGCTGCTGGTGCCAATTGGCATTGCGGCGTGGGCCGTCGCCTTCCTGATCACGCGCATCTCCTCGGTTGGCTCGCTCACCGCCGCCGCCGTGGTGATTGTGGCCGGAACGCTGTTCTACCTGGCAGGCGCGCTGCCGCTCCCCTACGCGGCGTTTGTGTGGTTCAGCGCGCTGTTTGTGGTGTATCTGCACCGCGAAAATATCCAGCGCCTGCGTGCCGGCACCGAAAATCGCTTCAGCCGGCTGCGCTAGCCAAAACTACCGATTGCACAGCTGCGGCGCGAGCCGGCAGGCCGCCGCTTCATCGCTCTGCGCGCCGGGCGCAGGCGCGGGGGCCGATCCAGGCGAAGCAATCTTCTGCTGGGCGCGCGCCCGGTTGAGCAAAATCACCGCCGCTTGCTCGCGCTCGGCCGCGCTCAGGTTGGCCTGTGGCAGCAGGCGCAGCGCGCGCGTGTAGGCCTCGACCGCGCCGGCAAAATTTCCCTGCAAATACAGCGCATCGCCGATCTGCTGCCAGCTCGCGGCCGTGCCGGGGTCGTGCTCGCCGGGCGCGGGTTCACTGCTATCATCGGGCAGGCTGGCCGAGCCGGCCTGCTCTGCCGCCCCGTAGTCGGCCTGGCGCGTGTAGGTTTTGCTGAGCGTGGCATAGTAGAGTTGCGCGATGGGTTGAAGGGAAGCCAAACTGGCGAGCAGCACCGCCCCAACCATCAGCGCCGCACCAAGCGCAGGCCGGCGCGGAAAGCAGACGGTATAAACCGCTTCGGCCAGGGCATATGCGCCCCACAGCAGCAGGCCAATATTCAGCGCGGCCACCGGCAGCGCGCGCCCGCCGCCCACCGCAAACAGCAGCACTGCGGCCAGCCCGGCCGCGCCCACCACCCATGGCCAGCGCTCGCGCAGCGCAAGCTGGCGGTGAATTGCCAGCGGGTGTGTTACAAACCAGTAGTTCAGCGGCAGCAGGATCAGCAGCCCGCTAAATGCCAGCACATACACAAACGCGTATAGCTCGGAAGGAAGTACCTGCAGCAGCGCCTCGCTCCAGCGATTGTCGGCCCAGATGCACAGCAGCAGCAGCCCCAGCCCCAGCCCAAGCGACGCGCCACCCAGGCTGGGCAGCAGCCGCACGCCGCGTTCTTCGGCGCGGGTGGGGTTGCCGGCGCCGCGCAGATGCAGGCCGATATCGCGCTGCAAGCCGTTGTACCAGCCAGTAATCCCATCGATCCGCAGGTCGCTGCCATCAGCCGCTTCAAGCAGCGTCAGCGAGAACAGGGCCAGCGGGCGCTGCCACAGCCGCCGGTCGACCTTCATCCAGCGGCGAATGTCGCCCCAGCTCATTTCGAGCGCCAGCGCACCGCGATAGTCGTAGCGCGCAATCCCGCGCTCGCTGGTGATCAGGTAGTCGGGCTGCTCGCGCTCCAGCGCTTCCAGGCGAATAAAGAACATCAGCATCAGGCCCACCAGCGCGTAGATGCCCAGGCCAAGCAGGCTCATCACCACCAGCAGCGCCAGCACATTCCACAGGTTGAAAAAGGTTGCCTGTTCAAGCAGCAGGCTGCCGCCAATGCGCCGCACCACCGTGCTTGGCGCAACCAGCGCGGCCAGCAAGAGCGTCAGCGGCACCGAACCCACCACCAGCGCCTGAATCTGCGGCAGCAGGC
>LJCR01000754.1 GCA_001399705.1 Kouleothrix aurantiaca | reverse complement strand
GCGCTGGTGAGTGCGCTGTGGCTGTTCGCCTGCCTGGGGCGTATGACCACGCGCAGCGACCTGGCGGCGGTGCTGGCGCTGGCGGTGGTGCTGGCTGGCGCAGCGGCACTGGTGCAGGCGCGCTACCCCACCGCGTTTCTGCTGCCGCGCCTGGCGGTGCTGGCGCTGTGGAGCGTGGCGCTGCTGCTGGCGCTGGAATGGCTGCTGCGCTGGGGGTTTGCGCGCGCCGGGGTGCCGCTGAGCGAATGGGCGCTGCGGGCGCTGCTGCTGGTCTTCTTTGTCGGCTACTGGATCAAAGCTGGCGCGATGCTCTACCCCTACTTCGTCGGGATCGACATGTCGCTGCAGCTCCAGTGGGCGCGGCGCATCTGGAACGGCGAGTTCTGGAACTTCTACGGCACCGACAACCCGATGAACGAGCGCACCATGCCCACCGCCGAGTGGGGCGCGAACCGGCCAGTCATCCCCTACTCGCCGTGGTTCCATATTTTCGCCGGGCTGTTCTGGTTCCTGCCCATGCCGGCGGTGCTGGCCGGCCATATGTTCAGCGCGCTGGTCGATTGCAGCCGCGTATTCCTGATCGCGCTGCTTGGGCGCAAGCTCGGCCTTTCCGAGCGCGAGTCGCTGTTCGCCAGCCTGCTCTACGCCGTCACGCCAGCAACCTTTCTGCTGCATTCGTGGGGCAACCTGCCCACCACCTTCGGCATCTGGTGGACGCTGGTGTCAACCGTGTACATTGTGGTGGCGTACCGGCGGCTGGGCGAGCGCGGGCCATTCCTGGTGCTGACGCTGCTGCTCACCATCACCATGCTGATCTACACGGTGATGGCCGTGTTTATGATGCTGTTCCTCATCCTGCTGCTGCCCGCGCTCTGGCTGATCGAGCGGCGCGGGGACGCCCAGCCGCACGCCTTTGCCGACGCCACGCCCGGCGCGCGCCGCCCGGTGTACGCAATTGGCCTGGCCGCGCTGCTGGCGCTGCTGCTTTCAACAATCATTTATTACGGGCAGTACGTCCCGCTGATTTTGGAGCGCACGCTGCCCTACTTTTTCGGCGGGGCATCCGGCCAGCAAGTTGGCATTCAGAACCACCAGCCCTTCCTTGCCTACCTGGCCGACTACATCCCGCGCCTGGGCTACACCGACCGGCCAGTGATCTTCGGGTTGTGGATTCCGCTGATCCTGTCGCTCATCGGCCTGTTCTGGCTGCGCAACCGGCGCGTGCTGGCGCTGGCGGTCAGCTGGCTCATTATCACGATCCTCTTTACCATCGCTGGCAACCGCATCTCAATGGTCGATAAGCAGATTTTCTACTTTATGCCAATGATGATGCTGCTGGCCGCGCCGCTGCTCGAGTGGGCCTGGCGGCGCGGGCTGGCGGGGCGGCTGGCAGTGGTGGCGATGTACCTGTTCACGTTTGGCGCGGCGCTGCTGCTCTGGGTCGAGCGTGTTGCGACGATCCGACAGTAGGCACAATGAACATAGCTCTGTATAACCTGACCACGACGATCAAGCTGGGCGGGGTCGAAAGCATTGTCTGGGATGTTGGGCAGAAGCTGGCCGAGCGCGGCCACGCCGTGACGATTTTGGGCGGGAACGGCGCGGTGCGGCGCGAGCCGCCCGGCGTGACGGTGCGGCGCTACCCGTACATCGCGCGCGAAACCTGGGGGCGCGTGCCGCCGCTGCGCAAATCGCTGAACCTGCTCAAGCTGCTGGAACGGCTGTCGATGGCGGCGTGGGCGGTGGGCGACCTGATGCGCGGCGGCTTTGATATTGTGCAGGTGGTGAAGCCCTACGACTTCCCGATTGGCGCACATGTGCGCTTTTATCGCGGCGCTCGGCTGGTGTACAACTCGCACGGCACCGATTTCTTCCCCGGCGACATCCTGTTCCGCCGCGCGATCGATGGCGCGTTTGCGTGCAGCCGCTACAATGCGCGCATGGTCGAAGCACACTATCACATCCCGATCGACGTGGCCTACAACGGCTTCGACGCCCAACTGTTCCGACCCGCCACGCCCGACCCGCTCCTGCGCGCGCGCTACGCGCCCGACGGCGCGCCGCTGATCCTGTACGCCGGGCGGCTGGTGACGTTTAAGGGGCTGGATTTCCTGCTGGAAGCGCTGGCGAAGCTGCCCGGCGCGCACCTGATCCTGGCCGGCGACGGGCCACACCGCGCCAGCCTGGAGGCGCAGGCCGCGCGATTAGGCATCACCGAGCGGGCGCATTTCATTGGCAACCGCCCGCACACCGAGCTGCCGCTGCTCCACGCAATCAGCGACGTGTTTGTGATCCCCAGCACCGACCACGAGACCTTTTGCCTGGCGGCCTGCGAGGCGATGAGCTGCGAGCGCCCGGTGGTGGCGGCGCGCACGGGTGGCCTGGTCGAGGTTGTGCGCGACGGCGAAACCGGCCTGATCGTGCCGCCGGGCGACGCGGGCGCGCTGGCCGATGCGCTTCGCACGCTGATTGCGGACCCGGCGCTGCGCGCGCAGATGGGCCGCGCCGGGCGAGCGTGGACCAACGAGATGTTCACCTGGGACAAGGTGATCGCGCGCATGCTGGCGTGCTACGAGCGCGTGCTGGGGTAGCGTTCAGGAGTCAGGGATCAGGAGTCGGGAGTCAGAATGATTTTGGCCGTATGATACCAAGTTCGAGTAAAGACCTGCATTTATCATTCTGACCAGAAGTAATCATCCGTAAGCGTGCCTCTGTGCCTTGTCTAAAAAGCCGCCAAGTGGGGCGGGTCAACAAAAGACCAATGAAGGCTCGCAGAAGTGGCTCGGCTCTGCTATCCTATGCTTTGATGCATCTCAAGGCCGCAAAAGACCGATGCGCTCGACG
>LJCR01000752.1 GCA_001399705.1 Kouleothrix aurantiaca | reverse complement strand
GCGCGTGGTGGGACGCTGCGCTGGGGGTACGCGCGTTGCCGCGTGGTGTGTTAAGCCGCGCCGAGAGTGTGGCCCTCCTGCGCAGGCAGCGGGACGATTTGCCGAACGATAGCGCCGATTTGGGAGCGATCGCGGGCGAGTTAGGCGACCTGCCCCTGGCGCTGCACCTGGCCAGCAGCTTTCTGGCCCGCTACCGCCACGCGATCACACCGGCGGATTACCTGGTGCAGATTCGCGCCGCAAATATCCTCCAGCACCCTTCCCTCTGCGGCGCTGGCATCTCACCGACGGGACATCAGCCGCATGTTACGCGTACATTGATGGTCAGCTATGAGCGGCTCGACGCCGCGAACGGGGTCGACGTGCTGGCGCTGGCGCTGCTGCCGGCGTGCACGCCCTTTCCGCCATCTACACGGCAGAAACACAGGCGCACCTGTCTGCTGGCCGCGTCGTCGTGATTGCTGATGTGCGCGCCGACCCGCTGACCGCCGGGCGGGCTGCGGCGTTCGAGCGGCATGGCGTGCGGGCCAGCCTGGGCGTGCCGCTGCTGCGCGACGGCGCCTGGGTGGGGGTGCTGATTCTGGCGCATGGGGAGCCGCGCGACTGGCGCGACGACCTCGACATTGTGCGCACGGCCACCGAGCGGATCTGGCTGGCCTACGAGCATGCGCGCCTGCTGCGCGACCTTCGCGATCGCGAGGAGCGCCTCAGCTTCTCGCTCGATGCCGCCGCCGCCGGCTCGTGGGACTGGGACATCCCAAGCGGCGCGGTGGTCTGGTCGCTTCAGAACTATGCGCTCTACGAGCGCGCCCCGGCGGCTGGCCCGCTCGCATACGCCGACTGGGAGCTGTGCCTGCATCCCGACGATCGCGCCCACACCAATGCGGCGATCCAGGCCGTTGTCGATGGCCGCGCGCCAGAGTTTCGCAGCGAATTTCGGGTGCTTCGCGCCGATGGCAGCCTGCGCTGGCTGCTGGGGCTGGGGCGCGTCGAGCGCGCCAGCGATGGCACGGCGCGGCGAATGTCGGGCATCAACATCGACATCACGGCGCGCAAGCACGCCGAGGCCAACCTGTATGAGCGCGAAAGCTTGTTCCGCGCACTGGCGACAGTCTCGCCGGTTGGGATCTTTCGTACCGACGCCGACGGCAACTGCATCTATGTGAACGAGCGCTGGTCGCAGATCAGCGGCCTGTCGCTGGATGAGGCGCTCGGTATGGGCTGGGCCAATGGCGTGTTCCCGGAAGATCGCGCCGCTGTGTTTACCGGCTGGGTAGAGGCGTCGCGCGCGCAGCGGCCGTTTGTGGCCGAATACCGTTTCTTCTCAAAAGGGAGCGGAACCGTGACGTGGGTGCTGGGGCAGGCGGTGGCGGAAACGAACGCGGCCGGCCAGGTGACGGGCTACGTAGGCACGCTGACCGACATCACCGAGCGCAAGCAAACCGAGGAAGCGCTGCGCGAAAATCGCGCGTTCTTGCGGCGCATCACCAGCATCGCCCCAACCATCCTCTACATCTACGATTTGCGCGAGGCGCGCAATGTGTGGATCAATGACAGCATGTTTGCCACCCTGGGCTACACGCCCGCTGATGTCGCGGCCATGGGGCCCGACCTGCTTGGCCAGCTGCTGCACCACGCCGACGTCGAGCGCTATGTGGCGCACCTGGAACATCTGCGCCAGCTGCTGCCCGATCAGATGGCCGAGTTTGAATACCGTATGCGCCACAAAGACGGCTCGTGGCGCTGGCTGGCGAGCCGAGAGATGGTGTACATGCGGGATGACACTGGCCCCGTAACCCAGATCATTGGCGCGGCCTACGACGTCACCGAGCGCAGGCAGGCCGAATACGAGCGCGCGCAGCTGCTCGAGCGGGAACAGCAGGCGCGCCGGGCGGCGCAGGATGCGGTGGACATTCGCGACGCCTTTCTCTCGATCGCCGCGCACGAGCTCAAGAATCCGCTGACGACGCTGCTGGGGAATGCCCAGCTGCTGCGCCGCCGCGCCGACCGGGCAGGAACATATGCCGAGCGCGATGTGAGGATCTTCAGCTCGATTGCCGAGCAGGCCACGCGCATGAACCAGCTGATCGCCGCGCTGCTCGATAGCTCGCGGCTGGAGACGGGCCAGCTCCACATCGTGCCGGCGCCGCTGGATCTGGTGGCTCTGGTGCAGCGCGTGCTGGATGAGCTTGTGTCAACCCTGGAGCAGCATCACCTGTCCTGGCAGGCGCCAGCGCAGCAGATCGTGATCAGCGGCGACGAGCTGCGGCTCACGCAGGTGCTGCAAAACCTGCTGGGGAACGCGATCAAGTACAGCCCCCAAGGCGGGACGATAACGGTGCAGGCGGGGCAGGACGCGGCCACGGGCTGGGTCGCCATTCGCGATCAGGGTCTTGGCATTCCTGCCGAGGCCATTCCGCAGCTGTTTCGCCGCTTCTTCCGCGCCGAGAATGTCACGCAGCAGCGAATTAGCGGCATTGGGGTGGGATTGTACGTGGTTCATGAGATCGTCACCCTGCACGGCGGGCGCGTGGAGGTCGAAAGTCAGGAGGGGCGCGGCAGCACGTTCACCGTTCGGCTGCCGCTTGCGCAGGCAGACGCGGCCGCGCGCTTCAGCCCCTGATTTCGCCAGCAGTGAGCGATGCAGCGCGTATGGCAAGAAAAGCGTAAACCCCCGCCGCTACACTAGCAAAGCGCAGAAGTTTGGGCCACACAGAACGCCGAGGCTTTGTCGCAAGCTCTGCCGAACGGACGCCGAGTTTTTGCCTATCACCCTCAGCGATGCCTGTGTGCTCTGTGGCTCAGCCGTTCTGCTCTCGGCTCTAGGTGAAACGCCGGGGCGGCGCGCCC
>LJCR01000753.1 GCA_001399705.1 Kouleothrix aurantiaca | reverse complement strand
ATGCAATAGATGTACTATAAAATAGTTGTATGATACAAGTATATTGCAGGCGTGCAGGTTTGTCAACCTGATCGGATGGGCAGGGGAGCGGGGGAGCGGGAGAGCGAGTGAGCGCAGAGCGGAGAGCGAGTGAGCGAAGAATGCAGAGCGGGTGAGCGAACCAATAGCACTACGCACTACGCATTACGCACTATGGTGCGGAAAGCGTAGGTCGTTGCGCATTGTTCGCCTGGCGAAGTCGAGACTAATTCGGGATTGTGCGCATGGCGCGGGCGACGCCAGCGCGCAGGTCGGGCGCGACGTCTAGCCCGCTCAGGTTGGCACCGCTGGCGACCAGCGCCTGCGCCACCTCGGGGTTGACGCCCACCAGCATCGTGTTTGCGCCAAGCAGCTTGAGGGCGGCGGCAGTGTTTAGCAGCCAGCGCACCACCGCCGGGTCGAGCATGGCCACGCCGGTGATGTCGATGATCGCCAGCCGGGCGCGCTGGTTCGTCACGCCTTCGAGCAGGCGCTGGGTGAAGATGTGCGCGCGCTCAAGCTCAAATTCGCCAACCAGCGGCACAACGAGCACGTGTTTCAGAATGGGAATGATCGGCACGCTGAGCGTGCGCACGGTGCTTGCCAGCGCCTCGCGCTCGGCGGTGGCACGCTGCAGCTGCGCAAGTGCCTGCTCAAGCTCGTTGTTGCGGCTGGCCATTGCGCTTTGCTGGCGCTCAACCTCGGCGCGCTGTTCGCCCAGTGTGACGCGCATGCGCTCGAATGCCGTTATCAGCTTGCCAAACTCGCCGCCCTCGCTGCTGACGACGGCCTGCTGGTAATTGCCCTGCGCAATGCGCTCGGTCGCGGCAAGCAGCGTATCGAGCGGGCGGGTGAGGGTGCGGGCGAGCCGCAAACCGAGCAGCAGCGCAAAGATCAGCGTCGCAGCAAGCGCTACCAGGGTGCCTTGCTCGATCTGGCGCATCTGCTGCTCGATCGACGCGCTGGCTTTGGTATAGGCAATCAGCGCGTTGCGGGCGATTGTGTTCGCGCTGCCCTGCAGGGCTTCCGAGCGCGCGCTCAGCTCGGTTGAGCGAAGCATTGCAAGCTGTGTGAGGGTGTTGCTGAGGTCGAGCGTCGCCGAAATACTTTGGTTGGTCGTGCGCAGCGCTTCGCGCAGGCCAAAGTTTATTTCCGCAGGATTGTTGATGCTTTCCAGACGTAAGCGCGCCAGCTTCAATGCTGCCACGGCCAGGTTAGCCTGCTGCGGGCTTTGCTCGGCAAGCATGCGGCTGATCGACAAGATTGCCGACTGCAGGTTGCTCTGCGCCGTCAGCAGCACGGTCAGGCGCGTAGAGGAGGTTGCGCCGATCGATTTGACGAGCTGCTGGCCAATCAGCGTGTTGGCCTGGGTAGTAGAATGGTTTGTAGCGATCTGCTGGGTTTTTTGCAGCTTGAGCAGCGAGTCGATGGTATGAAATGTCGCCTGATAGTCGTTCAGGCGGGCACCAAACTCAGCCGTCAGCCCTTCCGCGCCGCCACCCTGAATTTTCTGCGCGCGCAGGGCGAGGTCGCTTGCAAGGGCGTCGAGCGCCTGGGTGGCCTGTGCGCGCGTGCTCGCCCGTGGCTGCTGCAGGTATGCGTTGACGGCTTGCTGAGCCTGGGCCGAGCTCGCGGCAAGCTGGGCGCCAAGCTCGGCTTCGGCAGCCGCGCCCGCGTTCAGCGCAGCGACTTGCGCGTTCAGGCGCTCGAGGCGAAACAGAAGGAAGAAAATCAGCGCGCTCATGATCACAAGCCCAAGGCCGTAGCCGAGCAGGATGCGCCTGCGGAGCGAGAGGTGGTTCCAGTTCATAGGGTGGTGCTCTACGCAAAGTCGGGCGGAGTTGCTGCAAGGCGCGGCTTGCGCCGATTTGCAGGTAGCGTCAGTATAGCGGTTCGCACTGGGCTGAGGAAGGGGGCAAAGTAACAATTTCTCGACAAAGTTATAATGCGCCGCTATTACGCAGCGCATTCGTATGAAACGCGATGGTGCCGCGCGTTTGAACAATCTGCTTGCGCACGCGCCCGGGCAAGCAGCCTAACGCTTCACGCCCGAAAGCGCGATGCCCTCGATAAACTGGCGCTGCGCCACGAAGAAGATTGCGATCATCGGCGCGACGCTCACCAGCGCGCCGGCCATCATCACCGTCCAGCGGCCGGAGTACTGCGTCTGGAACAGCGCCAGCCCAACCGTCAGCGTGGTTTTCTCGAGATCGGAAGGCAGGTAGATCAGCGGAGTCAGCAGGTCGTTCCACGAGTTCAGGAAGCTGAAAATCGCCAGCGCGGCCAGGGCCGGGCGTGCCAGCGGCAGGTAGATCTGGAAGAAGATCTGTGGCAGCGACGCGCCGTCCACGCGCGCGGCCTCGGCCAGATCGAAGGGGATGGTCAGGAAATACTGGCGCAGCAGAAACGTGCCGAACGCGCCGCCCCAGAAGGCCGGCAGCCACAGCGGCGCCTGCGTGCCGACCAGGCCCAGCCACTTAAACAGAATGAAGTTTGGCACCAGCGTGATCTGCGGCGGCAGCATCACCGTGCCGAGCAGGGCCACAAACAGTGCTTGCCGAAAGCGGAAGCGCACCACCGCAAAGCAAAACGCCGCCATGGCGCAGGTAAAGAGCTGGCCGACGGTGCTGAGAAACGCGATCGACAGGCTGTTGATGATCAGCTGCGTGAACGGCAGCTTGGCCCACAGCTGGCGGAAGTTGTCGAGCGTGGCGGGGCTGGGGATAAGGCTGCGGTCGAAGTGGTTGGCTGGCAATTTCAGCGCAGTGCTGAGCATCCACACAAACGGCCCAACCATCACCAGCGCGCCAAGCGTCAGCAGCAGGTAGGCCA
>LJCR01000749.1 GCA_001399705.1 Kouleothrix aurantiaca | reverse complement strand
GCGCAGAAAGGCGCCACCGTGAAAGATCATCCGCAGCGCTGGCCGCATCGCCCGCCGCACCTGTTCATTCCCAACACCATGTATATGGTCACCGCCTCGACCATATACAAGCAGCATTTCTTCAAGGCAGCCGATCGACTGGTGCTGTGCTGCGAAGCACTGCTCGAAGTGACCGCCGCATATGGATGGGAGCTGCAAGCGTGGGCAGCATTTTCGAATCATTACCACTTCATTGCGCAATCGCCCGAGGATGCCAGCACGCTGAAGCCCATGATTCAGCGCCTGCACTCGCAAACCGCGCGGGCCGTGAACCGCCTCGACGGTGTCAGCGGGCGGCAGGTCTGGTTTCAATACTGGGATACCTGCCTGCGAACCGACCAAAGTTACTACGCACGCCTGAACTATGTCCACAATAATGCAGTGAAGCATCGCCTGGTGCAGGCTGCCGAACAGTACCCATACTGTTCTGCGGGGTGGTTCACCAGCAACGCCGACATTGCGCTGCGCGAACAGGTCAAAGCCGCCACACCACATTCCACCGAACCGCACGATGATTTCACCCCTGCAGAGGGGTAGTGCCTGGTGGCAGCAGGGCTGCCGGATGGCGGGTGTGTTGCTGTGGCAGCAGGGCTGCCGGGTGGCTGGTGTATGGCTGCAGCACGGATGGTTGGCCAATTTCGCGTTTCGTGCGCCCTGCTGTGAGGGCACATTCGGTCTGGGGCGGTTCTGGCCGCGTGCAACAGCCGCACCACGCTCACTGCAACGGGTGCCCAACAACAAACGCGGCACCCGAAGGCGCCGCGCGTGGGCTGGAAACAGCCGAGTTGTCAGCCTTTGATACCGCTGGCCGTCACGCCCTCGACGATGTAGCGCTGCGCGGCGATAAAAATAATCACCAGCGGCAGCACCGCGATTGCGGCGCCCATAAACAGCGCCGGCAAATTAATCGTCTGCGCGGTCAGGAAGGTCGACAGCACCACCTGCACCGTCCACCAGCGGTCGCTTTGCCCAATGATCAAGGGCCACAGGAACGAGTTCCAGCTGCCGATGAACGTAATCAGGCCCAGCGCCATCATGATGCCGAGCGAGTTCGGCAGCAGGATGTAGCGGTAGAGGCCCCAGTAGTTCAGGCCATCGACACGCCCGGCATCCTCAAGATCCATCGGGAAGTCGAGGTAGAACTGCCGGAACAGAAAGGCCGCGAAGGTGTTAAACAGGCCCGGCACAATCAGGCCCTGCAAGGTATTCACCCAGCCAATGCTCGACACCAGCACGAACAGCGGCACAAATGTCACCGCGCCCGGGATCATCAGCGTCAGCAGCATGGCATAGAATACCACATTCGACCAGCGGTAGGGAATGCGCGCCAGGCCGTAGCCGGCCAGCGAGGCAATAAAGATCTGGCCGACCGTCTGGATGATCGCCACCGCCGCCGAGTTGCGCAGCCCGGTCGCCATTGGCGCCGCCTCATCGGAGAACAGCGCCTGCAGGTTCTCGAAGTGCGGCGGGATGGGCAGCCAGACCCACTTGAACGACAGGATCTCGGGCTGCGTGAGCAGCGCATTGCGGAAGATCAGGTAGTAGGGTACCAGAAACAGAATTGCCAGCAGCGAGAGCACAATGTAGCTAATGACAGTGCCAGGGCGCAGGCGCGAGCGGCCGGCCGGGCGGACGGGGCGTGTTTCGACGGGTGGAGTTGCAACTGCCATATCTTACCTCATTCTGATGATGCGCAAGGATTCAGAAAACGTGCCGTGGTTCCGAGCGCATCATCCCCGATCGCCCTGCCCAAAGCCGGCCAGGCGCCCCTGGATCACGGTGATCACAATAATGATCGCGGCCAGAATAAACGCGCCGGCCGAGCCGCGCCCGAAATCCTGGTCGCCAATCGATACCTGGTAGAGGTAGACCAGCGGCGGGCGCGCCAGGTTCAGGTTGCTCGATGCCGAGCCGCCGCCCGCCAGAATGTTAAAGAACTCGTCGAAGGCCTGGAATGCCGCGATCAGGTTTAGCAGCACCACCGCGACGGTGGTATTGCGCAGCAGCGGCCAGGTAATATAGCGGAAGGTCTTCCAGCCGGTGCGCGCGCCATCCACAAACGCCGCCTCGTAGAGCGTGCGCGGAATTTCCTGCAGGCCGGCCAGGAACAGGATCATATAGAAGCCAACCTGGAGCCACAGGCGCACCGTTACCAGCGGGAGCCAGTACAGCGGTGGCTGCGGCGGCCCGATCCAGACGATTGAGTTCATGCCGAACAGGTTGAGAATCTGGTTGGCCACGCCGAAGGGCAGGCCGTTGAAGATGTTCATCTTCCAGACCAGCGAAGCCGCGACGTAGGAGCAGGCGGTGGGAATAAAGAAGACCGAGCGGAAAAAGGCCTGCCCGCGCGTGACGCTATTCACCAGCAGCGCCAGGCCCAGCGAGATCGCGACCGTGGTGGGCACAATAAAAATCGCGAACAGGGCAAAGGTCGCCAGCGCCTGCCGGAAGGCCGTGTCGCTGAGCATGGTGATGTAGTTCTGCAGGCCGACGAACTGGGTGGGGGTGACGGTGCGGCGCGCTTCGAAGAAGCTGAGCACAAAGCCCCAGATGATCGGGATGTAGGTGAAAACGATCAGGCCAAGAAACATGGGGCCGACGAATGCCCAGAACGCGAGTGTGGTGCGCATGCTGCGGCGGCGTGCCGACTCGCTGCGCGCGGCCGTTGCCGGTGTGATGCTTTGTATACCCATCGTCCCTCCAGGTCAGGATCAGCGGCGTCGCTCCAGGGTAGTACGTATTGGCAGGGGATTGTCTACGCTGACTCGGTGCGGTGTGCCGCGATAGTGCGGCGCGGAATGCCAGTGCGGCTG
>LJCR01000750.1 GCA_001399705.1 Kouleothrix aurantiaca | reverse complement strand
CGAGGTCGACATGCGCTTCGCCGGGCTTGGGGTCCAGACGGTGCGCCTTGATACGAGCCGCACCTTCGTCAAGGACGCCTACAACATCGTCGAGGACGGGCGCATGGAGCGGCGCGTCGGGGCCGAGCGGCTGCGGATCGGCAAAGATCTTGCCCTGCATATCGGTCGCGAAGCCGCTGCCGGGGTCCTTGAACACGACCCGCCGCGGCCGTCCGGCGATCTGGGTCGCGACGCGGCTGAAGGTCTCGGCGATATGCCGGTTGTTAATCGGGTCCTGTCCCTCGGCGAGGCCGTTGGCCACCACCTCAAGCGTCAGCGGCCGCGAGTTGCCGTCACGGTCGAACCCCTCTTTGTTGTACCCGCGCCGGTCGAAGCCGTCGTGGTCGTAGCCGAACCGATTGTAGCCCTCCTTGTTGTAGCCGGTGCGATCGAAACCGTTCTCGTCAAGCCCGCTGAAGTCGTAGCCCTCGGCGTCAAGCCAGCGGCGATAATCGTTCGGGTCCTGGGTGTAGCCCTGGCGGACGTTCTCCTGCGGCGGCCCGCTCGGCTCGACATAACTTGGATTGTGCGGCGTCTGGAGCACGAGGTCATAGTCGCCGCCGCGCACCACGCCCGAGAAGTAGGCTTTGACGGTGCGATTGCCGAAATTCGGACACTCGTGCCCTTTGGGGTTCCCACCAGTGAAGCGCCCGCACTCCGGGCACCTGAGCGGCACGCCATCAACGACCGCCCTGGGGTTCTCGGCGAGGCGCTGCTCGCTGCGCAGCCAGCGATAGGCGACCGACCGCTTCCGGCCGCCCGCGATCAGCTTGTTGTACAGCTCGCGAACCTTGGTGTCGTCGTTGACGTAGCCCTTGCCATGCTCGTAGCGCGTCGGCATCGGCGCGCCCTGCTTGAACGCGTCGAACGTCGGCGGCGTCCGCGGGTCATTTGGCGGCGGCAGCGGCGCGTAGCGCGCCCCCGGCACTACGCGCGGGGCATGGTACCCTGTCCCGTTGTACCCCTTGTTCCACCCGAGGTAGCCGCCGGGCCGTTTGTCCCACTCCCACCCGATGTGTGGCACCCACTCGGCCGAATTGTTCGGGTTGACACACCGCTCTGTCGCCGCGTCGTACACCCAGCCGCAGTAGTTATACTGCCGCCCCTGGGCGTCGGGCGCGGTCAGGCCGGTCTTCTTGCTGAGGCCCCAGCGGTCATGGCCGAACTGGTCCCAGCCCGACTGGTTGTACTTCGCGGGCAGCGTCTTGCCGGTCTTGGGGCTGACCGTGAGCATGCGCTCTTGCCCGTTCCGATCCTTTCCGTCGTTGTCATAGCCGGTGAAGGAGTAGCCATTCCGATCGAGGCCCAGATTGTTGTAGCCGGTGCGGTCGTAGCCGTCCGGCCCTATACCGCGCAGATAGCCGCCGCGGTCATTCCCGTTGGCGTCCAGGCCCTCGGCATTGAAGCCCCAGCGGTCGTAGCCGTATGGGCCGATGCCGTTCCGGTCGTAGCCGTACATGTCGCGGCCGTCGGCAGCGTAGCCGTCGAGGTCGAACCCGTCGGCGTTGAACCCATCGCCGTACAGCCCGCGCGCGTCCGCCACGAAGAACGGGTGCGTCTCGCCCGCGGCATTCCGGCCGGTCTTATCCCAGCCGTTACGATCGTTCCCATTCGCGTCGAAGCCGTTTTTATCGGACCCCTCGGCGTCCAGGCCCTGGCGGTCATAGCCCTTCTCATCCCGCCCGTCCGCCGCATAGCCGTGGCCGTCGAATCCGGCGTCGTTGTAGGAGTCCTTGCGGAACCCCTTGGAGTTGAAGCCGGCGCGGTTGTAGCCGTCTTTGTCCAGGCCCTGGCGATTGAACCCGCTCTCGTCCCAGCCGTCCTTGTTGTAGCCGTTCTTATCGAAGCCGCGGCGGTTGTAGCCATCCCGGTCATAGCCGTTCTGGTCATACACCTTGCCGTTTGCGCTAATCACGGCACAGACGTGCTCGGTCTTGCCGATGAACTGGCCGCACTTGCCGCACTGCTGCACGCCCGCCGCGGCACACAGCGCGCCCGCCAGGTCGGCCGCGTAGCGCGCCGGCTGGGCCTGGTAGTCGATGACGGCGTCGTTCAGCCCTTCGGGGAGGTTGTCGCGCACGCTCAAGGCCGACGCGGCCTCGTCCAGCGCGGCGCGGAGATGCCCATCGTCGCCGCTGAAGGAGACCAGGCCGTTGGCCAGGTCGGGCAGATCCGGCGCGTCGCGCATGGCTCGCCAGGCCGTCACGCGGTTCTCAGACGGCATGCCCCAGAGCTGCGGCTTCCGCCTGCGCGACAGATCGTCGATGATACCGGCCAGCAGCCGGGCGTTGTCGACGTTGGGCCGCGCGTCAAACGCGTCGGCCGCGATATACAGCGCGCTCGGGACCTGCGCGTTATCCGCGATGTTGCCGGCCAGGATGTCCCGCGCCGTCGGCAGCAGCGCGTCGATGATCGCCTGGTTACGCGCCTGGCGCTCCTCGCGCTCCTTCGCCCACCAGTCACGGCCCCGCCCCCCATCGCGATCGCGGCTCTCCCAGAACGCGGCCGCGCGGTCGGAGATGCCGTACTCGTCCGTATCATCGCCAGCATCTTCGTCGTCGAAGTCCTCGTCGTCGTCGCCGTCATCTTCATCGTCCGCGTCCCAGAGGCGCCGCTGACTGGTCGAGAAGCCGCGGCTCATCGAGCCGCCCGCCCCACGCCCACCCCACTCGTCCCAGCCGCTGCGCGCGCCCAGGGCGTTCCGCACCGCCTCCGTGCTGGCCAGCGTTCCGGGCCAGTCGACGGTCGCCTCGTCGGTCGGCACCGACGCCAGGCGCGCCGGGCACTCATGGCCCGCCGCCGCGCTCATGAAC
>LJCR01000075.1 GCA_001399705.1 Kouleothrix aurantiaca | reverse complement strand
TTCATACACTTCGGCGGCTATGAGCTCTGCTACAGCTTTTTGAAACGAGCGGTCGTTCATATAGCGCCCGAATATTTCCTCGTTCTGGTCCATTCGCTCAACAAAAAGCGACTCTAGCAGGCGATTGAAAAGCAATGCAAACTTGTCGGGGGCATTGACTTGAGCTGCTTGTTTTAATTCTTCCGATTGGGCCGCAGTTTCAACGATCTGATCGAAAAAAAGCTGATCGGCTGGCGTGAAGTTTGTGCCAAAGCGCTCGTTGATAATGTCGATCAATTCGGAAAGGGCGATTTCTGAATCGCGCACAATTGCGGTGCCGACATCGCGCGGCCCGTGCAGTGGGCGCGAATAGCCACTATGCAGATCGATAGAGCCTTCGCTAATTTTTTGGATACGATAATATTCTAGGCGAACATCGCTATTGAGATCATACTGTGCGTCGCTGGGCTGGCGTGGAAGTTTCGCCAGCAAATGTCGAAGAAAGATATATGTTCGCTCGAGATCAGAATCCTGATACGGCATGATCTGGCTAAGAAAGGCATAGAGTTTCCCGAACGCTGCTACCTTCTTGCGCCATAGCTCGGCCTGATCTTCTTCTTCCAGCAACACCTGCTTGAAGCGCTCGACAGCCGGATCAAGCGCCGCATTCATTGCCTGATGATCATTGGCGCTTTGGCGTTGCTTTGGTTTGAAGTAAATTGCGCAGAAGCGTTCTACTTCCTCAACTATATAAACACCCGATGCATCAAGCTCATTTTTTAGCAGGTAAAGTTGATCGGGCTTGGCTTCTTCGCCAAATTCAGCGCCTTCGTAATATTGCTTGAACGCCTCTAAAATCTCTTCGCGGCGGTTGACAAAATCGAGTACAAAGGTATCTTCCTTGAAGGGGTGAATACGATTCAGGCGCGAGAGTGTTTGCACCGCCTGGATGCCAGCCAGCCGCTTGTCAACATACATGGTGTGGAGCAATGGCTGATCAAAGCCAGTCTGATATTTCTCTGCAACCAGCAATACCTGATATTCTGGCGAACCAAAGCGTTCGGGCACTTCGCGTTCGCGAATGCCGCCATTCATTTCTTCTTCGGTGTAGGTTCTGTTGGGTATTTTATCGTCGCTGACCACCCCAGAAAAGGCGACCAGTGTTTTGATTGGGTAGCCTTTCGCGCGGATATAGCGATCAAAGCTTTGTTTGTAACGCACCGCTGCCAGCCGCGAATCAGTTACAACCATGGCTTTGGCATGCCCGCCGATTTTGTGGCGTGTAAATGTGTAGAAGTGCTCGACGATGACTTCGGTCTTCTGCGAGATATTATGCGGGTGCAGGCGGGCAAAACGCGCCAGTGCCTTGGCAGCCTGCTTGCGTTCGACATGCTTGTCTTTGGGGCTTTTCTGGAGCAATTTGTAGTAGACGGCATAGGTCGTGTAGTTCCGCAGCACGTCCATGATAAAGCCTTCTTCGATTGCTTGCCGCATGGTATAGCTGTGGAATGCCCGACCAGCGCGGCCAAAGACGGCCAATGTTGCATGTTTCGGCGTTGCAGTAAAAGCAAAGAAGCTCACATTCGCTTGCTGAGCGCGCTTAGCCATGCTCCGAAACACTTCTTCCCATTCGTTTTGTTCTTCCTCGCGCGCTTGCTGCTTTGCTGCTTCAACCAAAGCAGTGCCGCCCAATGCACTTTTCACACTGGTGGCGCTGTCGCCCGATTGCGAGCTGTGCGCTTCGTCGACGATCACAGCAACCTTGCGCGTCGGCAATATCCCTTGGGCCGAAAGCGTATCTGTTTCGTCGCGCTTTTCGGCCAGTTTCTTGAGTTGCCGTTCCAGGAACGGGAACTTTTGCAGCGTGGTGATGATGATCGGCACGGCGCTTTCCAGCGCTTGCGCAAGCTGGCGCGAGTCTTCATCGATCTTCTGCACCACGCCCTGGCGGTGTTCGAACTGATAGATCGTGTCTTGCAATTGCCGGTCCAGCACGCGCCGGTCGGTAATCACAACAACGCTGTCGAAAACACGCTGATTGTGTTCGTTGTGCAGCGAGGCAAGGCGATGCGCCAGCCAGCCGATTGTGTTACTTTTGCCGCTGCCAGCCGAGTGTTCGATCAGGTAGTTATGGCCAACGCCCTCGCGCCGAGCAGCCCCCACCAGCGAGCGAATCGCTTCGAGCTGATGGTAGCGTGGGAAGATCATAGTTTCTTTTTTATATTTATGCCCATCTTCGTCGTGTTTGTCTTCGATTTGCAGGTGCAGAAAGCGCGCCAGAAGATCGAGCAGACTATCTCGCTGTAGCACTTCCTCCCACAAATACGCAGTGCGATAGGCACGGCCGGCCGGATCGGGTGGGTTGCCTGCGCCTTTGTTATACCCTTGATTGAATGGCAGGAAGTGCGTGGCCTCACCAGCCAGTCGCGTGGTCATCCAGGCTTCTTCGGTATCGACGGCAAAGTGCACCAGTGTGCGGCGCTTGAATTCGAAGATCGATTCGCGCGGGTCGCGATCGGCGCGATATTGCCGCTTGGCGTCTTCAACCGTCTGGCCGGTGAGAGGGTTCTTGAGCTCAAGGGTGACGAGCGGGATGCCGTTAAGGCTCAGCGTCAGATCGAGCACGCCCACTTTCTGCTCGCCGTTGCGCGGCTTGTTGTAGCGTAGCTGGCGTGTGACGCCGAGAACGTTGGCGGCGTAGCGCGCCGCAAGGTCGGCGTTTAGCTCATGGGCGGCTTTGAAAAAGGCAATACGCAGGGTGCGGCCGTAACATTTGAAGCCATGCCGCAGCGTATGCAGCGCGCCATAGGTATTCATCCATTTGCAAAGGTCGTCGAGCACGCGCGCGGGGGTGTTTGGGCCATGCAGTGCTTCGAGCTTGGCCCACTCTTTTGGCTGAGTCGCCTGAATGAATTGCAACGCAATGTTGGGAAAGATCGCCTGTTCCTGATCGTAGCCGTGAGGGATGGCGGTGTAGCCGTGGGCCAGCAGGTGCGCTTCGACCACAGTTTCGAAGGCGGCTTCGGTATGGCGTGCAACGTCGATCATTGTCTATCTCCGTAATTTGTCTGGATACCGTTGCAGCCATGAGGATGGTGACGTTTAGGAGGTTATAGAAAGGTCGTCGCGCTGCCAGTCTTCGATTCGCAACCCGTTTATACGGCTGAACTCGCGGACATTATGCGTAACGAGCGTAAGATCATGCTCCAAGGCAATTGCCGCGATCTGAAGATCGTGAGGGCCAATTGGGGTGCCAAGCGCAGCAAGTCTGGCGCCCTGCTGACCGGCGATCTGCGCTGCGATTGTGTCAAATGGCAGCACAATGAACTGCGCCACAAACTGACCGACCTTGGCAAGGTTATTCTGCTGTTGTGCGCTGCGGTATGCACCTTCGTACAATTCTGCAACTACAATTGAACACAATGCAATATCGGAGGCTTGGATGCGCGCAAGCGCTTCCTTCACAGGTGATGTGCGGCTGCGAAGAAAAGCGATGCACGTATTGCTATCAAGCAGGTACATCATTCCAGTGGTAGCCGTGCTTCAGGCACTCCTTGCGGAGGACGCACAAATGTGGGGTCAGTAATTGAGCCGGCCATTTGATCAACGAAACCTTCCGGCCAACTGCCAGCTTCGGCGGGCTGCTCTTGATTTCGCTGCTGCTTGGCAATCAGGAACTCGACAAAGTCGCGCACCTCAGCATGGAGCGCTGGCGGTAGTTCTTGAACCAGTTCGACAAGTGTTTTCTCAGTTGTTGTCATTGGCGTCTCCGTGTATATCATGTCCATGATACCACGCTCATCACCAAAACTCCCGCATGTGCTTCATATGCGGTTATTAACTCAGCCGATATCTGAGCACAGGTGCGATATCGTGGCCGGGCCCCTTGAGCAGCGCCGCCGCCTGTGCGCGTACCAGCATGGCCCGCTCATACTGTTGAAGCAACGCCGACGCTGCCTGCGCCTCGTTCTCTGTGAGTCCTTCACGCTGGCGCTTCAGGTGCAATTCCTCAAGTTGGCGAGCGGCATCGGTGGGAAAGGTGGTGCGAGCTGCCCGCCATAACGATTTATCGTCGAGCAGGGAAAGCTGTGCGAGCGAGTCTTCTAAGTCTGTTGGTAACTCGTCAGCAGTAGGAACTGATGCAACAAGCGCGTCGAGCGCCTCGGCTTCGACACTGCGCTGTGTCTGATCGGCGCGGGCTTTCAGCTTCCTATAGAGCAGATCGGGGAGGTTGATTGTAATATCTTGTGTTGTCATTGGCGCTCTCCTTGTGTGTCAGGAGCATGGTAGCACGCTATAAAGCTAAATGTTCGATCGTTTAGCTTTTTTTATTTGACTTTTCTTTTTTAGATTTGGCGATTGCTTCTAGTCTCGCTATGTGCTTGTTTAGAGCTTGTACAAGGACGAAACAAAATTCATCTAACTGACCATCTTGTTGAGATTGTAGTTTCTTAAGATGTTTTCGAGCCTTGTCGATTGACAAATCGTTGGTTTTACCAAGTGTACCCTGGATAGCAGCCTTTCGAGCAGTCTTGAGCTCAGGGCAATCAAGATTTAACTTTTGGATAGTAACTGTAGCTGCTTCATCGCCTTTACGGCTTATAACATCACCTTGAAGCTTGAATATAAATCGCGACTCGCACGCCTGATCTAGTGGAGATACAAACAAATGCCGCTCCGAAGGATCAGGCCAACTTCCCTTCTGCTCTGCGCCGTATGGTGTTTTGTGTTTAGGGTTAGGTGCTGGGTAGCACGCCACCATATTTGTATATGTGACCGTTTCTGCTCTTGTGCAGTGTTCCTGCGCCTTCACATGTTCAATATGACAGGTGTTCGCAGCAATCCGCCTTCCAGTGTATGCACACAGCCAACCTTGCTCTTGCAAAAGAGAATTAATAATGGCCTTACGCGTATCATGGTCGATTAACCTATAGTGAAAGTTTACGTCTTTCGCATAGCGCGCACGCCACTCAGTTAGCTCCTGAGGTTCATTCCTCTTCTGGATCCACTTCATCTGCTAGAGCCTCTAGATTATTGATGCTGGCATCAAGACGAATAACCTCGTCGTCATCTCCGTGCAGCATCTTTCGAAGCTCGTTCAGATGATTTCGCGCCTGCGAAAGATCGCCTTCTTCAAGCGCATCTTCCACAAGATTTATCTGCACACGACTTGGAGTGGCGCGTGAATTCGTTGCCATCAAATGCTCAAGAATGTAGCTTGAATCAAGGCCATATCCTTGATCGCCTTGTCTTATAACAATGCGACCGTCTTCATTAGTAAGAAAAATGAGTCCATCAGGTTGTACTTCTCCAATAATGAGTGGCGAATGAGTTGTCGCAATGAACTGACAAGCAGGAAATGTTTCTGTCAATTTCTGCACAATAGTGCGCTGCCAGCGTGGGTGCAAATGCAAATCAAGCTCATCGATAAGAACAACGGCTTTACCTTCACGCAATGGATCTTGCAGGTTCGGATTAGCTTGTGCTAATCGCCGTGCTAGATCTAGCGCAAGCGTCAGCATTCCCCGTTCACCATCAGAAAGTTGAAGAACGTCTAGCTCAATATTACCTTTTGCCATTTTCAATTTTGCGCCGCCTTCATCTTGTATAGCACGTATACTAGTAAAATCGTCAAGAAACGTCAGTGCCGCTGATTGCAATGCAGCCAAAAGCGGCTTTGCTGTGCTATCACCTTCGTCCGCTAATATCTCACGAGTGAGCCACCATTCCGCAAATTCACGAGTACTAAGTTCTCTGTTGATGCTCAACGCTTCGACAAAAGCAACAGCTTGCCCGCTTGCATTTTGACGGGTTTTAGCACTAACTGCTCGGTTCCAAAGAGAACGACGGGTTGAGTAAAACACAGCAAATGGCTGCTCAACCTTGCTTTTAAAATTGCTCGGGATGGGACTATCGGAATAAAAATCAGCAAACTCAGGTCGTCTATAACCTTCTTGGTCAAGCCGTCGTCGACTAATTCGTTTTTCCCTACCAACATGATGCGCGGGTTTATATGCCGATTTCCTTTGCGCAGGACTGCTATATTCATTTAACTGCTTATGAACAAAATACTCAAACTCGACACCTGATGTTTCGATTTGCATTTCAACAGTGAGGAATTTATGTTCTATACTAATATGCTCTGTGTCAAAAAAGTCTGCTTTACTCGTTGTGGCTGTAATTTCTGGAAGGATTTGCGACATAAGGATTCTTATCGTATCAAGAACTGTAGATTTGCCAACGCCATTGATACCAACAAGCAAATTCATTCCTGGCCGAAATTGAAACTCAGCCTGCACATAACCACGTACTTGACTTAGGCGTAGTGTTTTTATTTCCAAGATTATTCCTCGATATAGATTTGTCCAGTTATAGCCGCCGCAATCAGCGCGGTACGACGTTCTTGGAGCCTGTCAACTGTCTGCTTTGCAGTGCTCTCTAATTGGTCTATACGAGTTCTTTCAATTTCGATATAGTCAGAGATCTTCGCTTGCTCAACCAGTGGAGGCACCAAAATAATAAGATCAGCTACCGCTGATTGAGATATATTTTGCATGGAACTACTTGCCCCATTCGCATCCCTCTCAAAAGAAAAACGCGCAACACTTGATCGGAGATACCCTATGAGATATTTCGAATAAATCCGATCATCCCTAATGTAGAGGCGATAAATCTTGTCGCATAACAGAAGCTTGGATCGAATTTCGTCAACAAGAACTGCGCTACCTAATAACTCAGTCGTATTAGCTCGACTAATAAGAATATCGCCGGGTTTGATCTCATATTCGTTTAAAGGCTCTAGCTCATTAGGAAGACGTTTGTTCTCTTTTGGATTAAACTCCCAATTGTTGACTGCCCCCACTTTCAGCACACCCCACTCATCTTCTTCGGCAGGAAAATTATCGCTTTGTGGCGACCATCCTTGCTCTATTTTCACCAAAAAATACCTAAGTAAACTTACTTCCCAATGCGCCGGAACCTCGCCAATCCACGGCACGCCCGAGTCGCGCATTGGCACATCCGGGTCGAGGCCGCGTGTGACAGCGTGGGTGATAAGGGCGCGGCGCTTCTCGGCCAGCAGCGCCAGCAACTGCTGCTTCGCGTCGATCAGGGCGTCGATCCGCGCCGTCTCGCGGTCGAGGTAGGTGGCGATGGCGCGCTGGGTAGGGAGAGGAGGTAAAGCGATACGATAGTTGTAAACAAAGTCTGTCGGTACGCGCTTTTGCCCCGCCGCACCAGTCATATCCGCTTCGCCCAGTGCACGGAATGGTTGGCTTACGGTGACGTAATACAAAAACTGTGGATCAATCTCGTGAGAAGGGCGAAGCACATGAAGCTCAGTTGTACCAAATCCAATACCATTCAATAAGTTTTTTGCGACTGCTCCTTTACCATTTTCGAAGCACGGTGTAATTTTTGCGACAAGCACATCATCGTCAAAAAATAACGTGTAGCCTGTTGAAACAGTATCTTTGTCACGCGTTATAGATAGGTCAACTTCACCTTGCTCACCAATTGCTTCCATTGGAAGAAAGCTTACTTGTTGAGCAATTTCTAATGTAGCTCGTTGCTCACGAGTGAGCTGTTGATGAACTACATCTCGAATTCGCACACTACGCCATGTTGAAGGAGAAGAAATGATACTCACCCCACAACCTCGCGCAGCAATCGCAAAATCTCTTCCTCAAGGCCGCGCAGGTCGGCGTCGATCTCGGCCAGCGGGCGCGGCGGTGTATATTTGTAGAAATAGCGATTGAAGTTGATTTCATAGGCGCTGCGAATGTTCTCGCGGTCGGCCCAGGCGTCTGCGACGTGGCGCAACACATTGTCGCGCACATGCTCCGTAACGTCCTGTTTCATCACTACATTCTCGAAGTCGCGCAGCTGCGTATCTGCTTCGTACATCTGTACGTAGCCACTCTTGGGCGCATCGAACCAGCCCCACACGCGTTTGTCTTCCTCGCGCCTACGGTGTAGCGAGCCAGGAACGACTACAGGTTTAGCCTCCTCAGAACGTTCAGTAAAGACATCTCGAAATAGTTTTCGTTCAGGCGCACGCCACCGTTTCATGCGTTGAACAATCAGCTCCTCGACAAATTCATTCCAATCATTTCTGGGCTCACGACCAGCAGCTTTATCGATCGCCTGCACGTCGTCGAGCAGGTGCGGCAGCGCATCCAGAAAGCGGCTCTTGCGTTCGATGTCCATCTGGT
>LJCR01000751.1 GCA_001399705.1 Kouleothrix aurantiaca | reverse complement strand
TTGCAGCTGGCCGAGCAGGCCGGGCGGCAGTTCCAGGGCGCGGAACAATCGATCTGGCTGGCACGGCTGGAGTGCGAGCACGATAACCTGCGCGCGGCGATGCAGTGGGCGCGTGGTTCGCTGAATGAGGACACAAGCTGGCTTCACCTGGCCTACCGGCTGTACTGGTTCTGGTACCTGCACAGCGCGGTTGGCGAAGGGCGTGCCGTGTTTGAGCGCGCGCTCGCACAAACCGCCGAGGGCGAGCAAAGCTGGGCGCGCGGGGTCGCGTTGCTCGGCTCGGGCTCGATGGCGCTGTACCAGGGCGAGCTTGCCCTGGCCCGCAGCCGCCTGGAAGCAAGCCTGCCAATCCTGCGCGCGCTCGACGATCCGTTCAGCAAAGCGCTGGCCCCATTTATGACCGGCACCGTTGCCGTGAATCAGGGCGATTACGCAGCGGCGCAGCAGTTGCTGGAAGAAGGTTTACCCGTCTTCGAGGCGCTCGGCCACCGGCAGGGCGTGGCGACCGCCCTACTGCATCTGGGCGATGTGGCGCTCGGGCGAAACAACCCTGATGAAGCCGAAACGTGCTACCGCCGCTGCCTGGCGATTCACCGCGCTGAAACCGGCAGCACCTGGGGAATGGCCCAGGCGCTCAACAACCTGGGCGAAGTGGCGCGCTTCCGCGGCGATTTGACGAAAGCCGCTGACTTCTACCAAGAGGCTCTCGCGCTCTTTCAGCTGCTTGCCACCCAAGCGGATGTCGCGCGCACGCTGCACAACCAGGCCGCGCTTGCGTTGGCCAATCGCGATTTCCCGGCTGCCGAGGCGGGCTTTCGCGCAAGCATGGCCTTGTTCCGCAGGTGGGGCAATTGCCGCGGCATCGCCGAATGTATTGCCGGCCTGGCGCAGCTCCAGATCGCGCAGGGCGCGGCGGAAGCCGAATACCGGCACGCGGCAACACTGCTTGCTTTTGTCGAAGCTTATTTTGCTGGTGTTGGCGCTGCTATGTGGCCGCCCGACCGGCTTGCGTTTAACCATGCCCATGAGGAACTGAAGCGGAAACTGGCGCCAGAACTGATCATTCAGGCGCGGGCAATGGGAGCATCCATGCCATTAGAACACGCTGTCGCTGCTGTCCTCAAAGCGAAACCTTCGGAAATCGCCCCAAAATAAGTTCAAAATACGCTCCCACATACGACCCAGATAACAAGCGCCGACTATCATCAGATCACGATGGTAGCCCGCGCACGCTCTTGGAAACACCACCCGTCTGGCGGCCCGCCCGTGCTCTGGCGCCGCTGGGCGCGGTCGGTCGTGCGTGAGCACCTGCATTTCTAGCAAAGGAACATTGGCAATGAGCCACAAGAACCTGAACCCCGTGAACCCGAAGAATCCCAAGCGTGTCGCGATTGTCATCTCCAACCCGGCGACCTCCACAACCACTGGCCAGCCGGTTGGCTTCTGGTGGGCCGAGCTGACGCACCCCTACTTCCACTTCAGCGAGGCGGGCTACGAGGTCGAGATCTTCAGCCCGCAAGGCGGCACGTGCGAAGCCGATGCCGCCAGCGACCCGGAAGATGCCTCGCAGTGGCAGGCCGAAGATGTCATCAGCCGCGGCTACAAGCACGACCCGGCGTTTATCAGGCTGCTCCAGGACACCAGGCCAGTGGACGCGATCGAGCTTGGCCGCTTCGACGCGCTGGTGGTTGCCGGCGGCCAGGGCCCGATGTTCACCTTTGCGCAGGCCACCAACCTGCAGCAGAAGTTTGTGGAGTTCTACGAGGCCGGCAAGGTGGTGGTCGCGCTCTGCCACGGCTGCGCCATCCTGCGATTCGCCACACTTTCGAATGGCGAGCCGCTGGCACGTGGCAAAACCGTCACCGGCTTTGCGAATGTCGAAGAGGATTTCGCCGACGACGCCATGGTCGGCTGGGGCGTGCTCAAGCCGGGCCAGCATGTCATGCCGTGGCGGATCGAGGACGAGCTCAAGAAGCTGGGCGCAAACTACATCCAGGCCGGTTTGTGGAAAGGCTTCGCCATCCGCGACGGCAACCTGATCACCGGCCAGCAGAACTTCAGCGGCAGCGAAACCGCGCAGCTGGTGGTGGAAACGCTGGGGCGGTGACGGTGACAAGGTGACAAGGTGACAAGATGACAAGGTGACACGACCTTTCACCATGTCACCTTGATGGTGCCGCTTTCGAAAGAGCGGAGCACACACAGACACAAACAATGGTTCAGGAGATTCAGCGACAAAGCACCAGCGCATCTAAACATGGAGCGATGGAGCAGGAGCACACGCGCCGCGATGATCATCAAACGTACCTTCGACCCGCGCAAAGTCGCCACATATGTCTGGAAGGATGTCGTGCTGGCGCTCGGCATGGCCGCCGCCGTCTATGCTGCGGTGGCGCTGCTGGGCTGGAGCGTTGTCGCGCTCTCGTTTGCGCCGATTGGCCTGCTGGGCAGCGCCCTTTCGATTTTTCTCGCGTTTCGCGCCAACACCTCGTTTGCGCGCTGGGGCGAAGCGGCGCAGGCGTGGGCGGCCATCACCGCCGCAAGCCGCATTTTCGGCCGCCTGGTGGTGACGTTTACCGACGCGCACCGCCACACGCCCCAGTACGACGAAGCGGCGGCCGAGGCGTTCAAGCACGAAATGGTCTACCGCCAGATTGCCTGGGTCAACGCCCTGCGGCTCCAGCTGCGCGGCCAGAGCGACTGGCGCGAGGTCGAGCGTTTTCTGCCCGAGGCAGAGGCGGCGGCGCTGCGCCAGCAGCCGAGCAAACCGCTCTACCTGATGCAGCGCCAGGGCCAGCGCATCTACAATGCTATGGCCAGCGGCACGCTGCAGGGCTTCGACAGCTTTCAAA
>LJCR01000748.1 GCA_001399705.1 Kouleothrix aurantiaca | reverse complement strand
GGCGGATGTGCAGGCTATGGTGGCGGAAACCGTGGCGCGCTTCGGGCGGATCGACTACGCGCACAACAACGCCGGCATCGAGGGGCGCGTGGGGCCGCTGCTGGAGTGCGACGAGGCCGAATTCGACCGGATCATTGCGGTGAACCTGAAAGGCGTGTGGCTGTGCCTCCGGCACGAATTGCCGCAGATGATCGCGCAGGGCGGCGGTGCGATTGTCAACACCGCCTCGGTGGCCGGGCTGGTTGGCGCGGCGGGCATGGCCGCCTATGGCGCGAGCAAGCATGGCGTGGTAGGCCTGAGCAAAACCGCCGCCGTGGAGTATGCGCGCGCCGGCATTCGCGTCAACGCCGTCTGCCCCGGCTTCATCCACACGCCCATGGTCGATCGCTTCACCGGCAACGAGCCCGCCGCCAACGAGCGCCTGGCGCGCAACGCCCCGCTCAAGCGGCTCGGCACGCCCGAGGAGGTGGCCGAAGCGGTGGTGTGGCTGTGCTCCGACGCGGCGGCGTTTATCACCGGGCATGCGCTGGCAATTGATGGTGGATTAATCGCTCTGTAAGGCGCTTGCAGCGCGGGGATGGGAGATAGGGGTTGGGGGTTTAGGTGCTGCGTTGATAAGGACATACTGACTTCTGAATCCTGACTTCTGAATTCTGCCCGCATTCTCGCACAAGCGCCGAAATCGTGCTACACTCGCGCACTCTGGCGCGGCACCGGCCGCCCGCGCCGCACAAGCGAAAGAGCAGCCCATGAGCAGCGAACCAAGCATCCAGCAGGTGATCGACCGTATTCTTGCCACCACGCCCTTCCAGCCCGGCGTCGATACCGTCGATACCGTGAAGATTGGCGACGCCAGCCAGCCCATTCGCGGCATCGCCACGACGTTTCTGGCGACGTGCGAAGTAATCGAGCAGGCGGCGGCCAGTGGCGCAAACCTGCTGATCGCCCACGAGCCACTGTTCTACAACCACCTCGACGAAACCGACTGGCTGGCGAACGACCCGGTCTACGCCGCCAAGCGCGCGCTGATCGAGCAGCACGGCATGGTGATCTGGCGCTTCCATGATTTCTGGCACACCCGCCGCCCCGACGGCATCTATGTCGGCGTGCTGCGCGCGCTGGGCTGGCAATCCGACGCCGACGCGCCCTTCCTGTGCACGCTGCCGCCCACCACCCTGGCCGATCTGGCCGCGCAGCTCAAGCAGCGCCTGGGCGTAGACACCGTACGGATGGCCGGCGACGCCGACCTGCTGGTGCGGCGGGTGGGCTTGCTGGTTGGCTCGCCGGGCGGGCGCGTCCATATCAATGTGCTTGGCCGCGACGATGTGGACGCGCTGGTATGTGGCGAGATCGCGGAGTGGGAGACGTGCGAGTATGTGCGCGACGCGACGCGCCTGGGCATGAAGAAGGGCCTAATCGTCGTTGGGCACGAGCCGAGCGAAGAAGCCGGCATGGCCTACCTGGCCGAGTGGCTGCGCGAAAACGTGCCGGGCGTGCCGGCGGCGCACATCCCCTCGGGCAACCCGCTCTGGTATGCCTGATGCGCCTGCGGCGCGAATAATCCACAGATGACGCAGATTTCGCAGATATGATACCAAATACGGATGATTACTTCTGAATTGTCATGCTGAGCGCAGTGAAGCATCTCTCGTTGCTGTGAATAGGAGATTCTTCACTCCGCTGACGCTCCGTTCAGAATGACAAAATGCAAGTCTTTACCCGAACTTGATATGACGTCTCTAATCTGCGTAATCTGTGTAATCTGCGGATTAGTTTTGGGACTTTGAGGTAGCCGTGCATGCGCACGCGCTTCTTTGCGCCAGGGCACTGTGTATGCTATGCTGTAGCGCACCAGGGCATGCGCCGGGCGATCGCGCGGTCGTAGCTCATGGCTATGAGAAGGAGTTTTCGTATGACACAAGCCAAAAACGGCGATACGGTGCAGGTTCACTACACCGGCACGCTCGACGACGGCACCGAGTTCGACAGCTCGGTTGGGCGCGAGCCACTGGTGTTTACGCTCGGCACCGGCCAGGTGATCGCCGGCTTCGACCAGGCGATAATGGGGATGCAGCCCGGCGAGACAAAACGCGTGAATATTCCCGCCGACGAAGCCTATGGCGAATATGAAGAAGATCTGGTGTTCGAGGTCGCGCGCGAGCAGCTGCCGAGCGGCTTCGCGCCATCGCTCGGCGAGCAGTACCAGATGCAGCAGCCCGACGGCCAGGTCGTCGTGGTGACGGTGAGCGAGATCTCGCCCGATGGCGTGACGCTCGACGCGAACCACCCGCTGGCCGGGCAGGATCTGACCTTCGAGCTGGAGCTGGTCGGCATCGAGTATAGCCGGTTTTTTAGAACCACAGGGCGGGCGCGTGCGGAACGATTTCTGCACGCGCCCGCGTTGTTTTGTAGCAGTATTCAGTTGACAGGATTCAGAAGCCAGAAGCTTTTTGGCGTGCGTATGCCCAGAGCTAACCGATTGGCCACAGAGAGCACGGAGCCCACCGAGCAATTGAATCTATCTCTTGCCCTCGGTGCACTCTGTGGCCTTTCACGCCCGCACGAAGTGCAGGGTCTGGAAATCACGCCGCAGGGCAACAACCTCGTCGCGCACGGCGTCAGGCGACTCGCCGCGCACCAGCACGCGCGCGATCAGCTCGGCCACGCGCTGCATGTCGGCGGGCTGCATGCCCCAGCGCGAAATTTCCTGCGTGCCCAGGCGAATGGCGTTGAAGTCGCCCGGGATGCCCGGCAGCGGCAGCTCGATCCCGCTCACCAGGATGTTGGCCCGGTCGAGCAGGCGCGCGCCAGCGGTGCCGCCGCCATAGGCGTGCGCGTGAACGGCGACGTGCTG
>LJCR01000747.1 GCA_001399705.1 Kouleothrix aurantiaca | reverse complement strand
AGCGCCGCTATGTCGAGTCGCTCTCGGTGTATGCGCGCCAGTTCCTCGGCCAGCTCGATAAACCCGATGTTGATGCGATCGACGGCCTGTCGCCGGCTATTGCGATCGACCAGAAGGGCAACACCCGCAACCCGCGCTCGACGGTCGGCACCGTCACCGAGATTTACGACTACCTGCGCCTGCTGTATGCGCGCATCGGCCACCCGCACTGCCCAATCGACGGCCGCCCGCTGGAGCGCCAGACCGCCCAGCAGATGGTCGACGCGGTGCTGGCGCTGCCCGAAAATTCGCGCTTGCTGCTGATGGCCCCGGTGGTGCGCGATAAAAAGGGCGAGCACCAGAAGGTGCTGGAAGATGCGCGGCGCGGCGGTTTTGTGCGCGTGCGGATCGACGGAGCCGTGCGCGACCTCGACGAAGAAATCAAGCTCGAAAAATACAAAACCCACACGATCGAAGTGGTGGTTGACCGCCTGGTGATTCGCAACCCGGCCGGCGACGCGCAGCGCCCGAGCGCTGCCGAACACCCCGACCGCATTCGCGTGGCCGATTCGGTCGAAACTGCGCTGAAAATCGGCAGCGGCATGATGACCGTGCAGATCGTTGGGCCGCCCGCGCAGGAGCTAACCTTCTCGCAGAACTATGCCTGCCCGGTGCACGGCCCGATCAGTCTGGGCAGCCTGGAACCGCGCGACTTCTCGTTCAACAACCCCAACGGCGCGTGCCCGACCTGTGGCGGCCTGGGCGTGATCCGCGAGATCGACCCCGACCTCGTGCTGCCCGACCGCGCGCTCTCGCTGGCCGAAGGCGCGATTGTGCCGTGGGGCCGCATGAACCGCAACCAGCGCCGCTACTTCGACGACATTCTGGAGTCGCTGGCCGCGCATATGGGCTTTTCGACGCAAACGCCCGTGCGCGACCTCTCCGCCGATGTGGTCGGCACCATCCTGTACGGCTCGAATGGCGACATCATGCCGCTGCGCTACCACCTGCGCGGCGAAGATCGCGTAATCAACGGCCCGTTCGAGGGCGTGGTGCCGAGCCTGCGCCGCCGCCTGGACGAAGCCACTGACGAAACCGAAAAGAACGAGATCGACCAGTATATGACCCCGCGCGTGTGCAGCACATGCAATGGCGCGCGGCTGCGTCCCGAAGTGCTGGGCGTGACGGTGCAGGGCCGCAATATCGCGCAGGTATCGGCGCTGCCGGTGGCCGAGGCGCGCGTGTGGGCGGAAACACTGCTGGATGAGCGAGCGCTCGACGATGGCGCTGCCGCCATGAGCGCGCGCGAGCGCATGATCGCCACGCCAATTTTAAAAGAAGTCGGGGCGCGGCTGGCTTTTCTGGTCGATGTTGGCCTGGGCTACCTGACACTCGACCGCACCGCCGCAACGCTTTCGGGCGGCGAGTCGCAGCGCATTCGCCTGGCGACGCAGATCGGCGCGGGCCTGATGGGCGTGCTGTACATCCTCGACGAGCCAAGCATTGGCCTGCACCAGCGCGACAACCGCAAGCTGCTGAATACGCTGCTGAAGCTGCGCGACCTTGGCAACAGCGTGATCGTCGTCGAGCACGACCTGGAAACAATGCAGGCGGCCGACTTCCTGATCGACTTCGGGCCGGGTGCCGGCGTCAAGGGCGGCGAGGTTGTGGCGGCTGGCTCGCCCGCGCAGGTCGCGCAGGTGGCCGATTCCAAGACTGGCGCTTACCTTTCGGGCAAGCTCGAAATTGCCGTGCCGGCTGTGCGCCGCACCGCGCGCCTGGACGGCCCGCAGGAAGCGAATGCCGCGCGCCTGCCGCTGGGCAAAAAGGCGCTGAAAACCGCTTCCAAAAAGGCCAAGGCAGCCGCCCCGCCGGCCGAGCCACAGTGGCTGGAGCTGGAAGGCGCGACCATGAACAACCTGCGCGATGTCAGCGTGCGCATGCCGCTTGGCTCGTTCGTGTGCATCACCGGCGTCTCGGGTTCGGGCAAATCCTCGCTGATCACCGAAACACTCTACCCGTCGCTCGCCAACCGCCTGAACAAGGCCCAGCTCAAGCACGGGCCCTACCGCGCCCTGAACGGGCTTGAGCACCTCGACAAAGTGATCGACATCGACCAGCAGCCGATTGGCCGCACGCCGCGCTCGAACCCGGCCACCTATGTCAAGCTGTTCGATCTGATTCGCGAGCTGTTCGCCAAAACCAACGAGGCCAAGCTGCGCGGCTACGAGGCCGGGCGCTTCTCATTCAACCTCAAGGGCGGGCGCTGCGAGGCGTGCGAGGGCAATGGCGAAAAGCGCATCGACATGCAGTTCCTGGCCGATGTCTGGGTGCGCTGCGATGTGTGCAAGGGCAAGCGCTACAACCGCGAGACCTTGCAGGTCAAGTACAAGAACAAGAGCATTGCCGACGTGCTGGAGATGGACGTGCAGACGGCGCTGGACTTCTTCGACAATGTGCCGCGCATCAAGCGCATCCTGAAGACCCTGCACGATGTTGGGCTGGACTACATCGCGCTGGGGCAGCCGGCCACCACGCTTTCGGGCGGCGAGGCGCAGCGCGTCAAGCTGGCGAAGGAGCTGGCCCGCGTCGCGACCGGGCGCACCGTCTACATCCTCGACGAGCCGACCACTGGCCTGCATTTTGCCGACGTGCAGCGCCTGCTGGAAGTGCTGCACCGCCTGGTGGACGCAGGCAACACCGTGGTGGTGATCGAGCACAACCTCGACGTGATCAAGACGGCCGACTGGATCATCGACATGGGGCCGGAAGGCGGCGACGGCGGCGGGCAGGTGGTGGCGGAAGGTACACCTGAGCACGTCGCGCAGGTCGAAGGCTCGCACACCGGCTACTTCCTGCGCGACGTGCTCAGGTG
>LJCR01000746.1 GCA_001399705.1 Kouleothrix aurantiaca | reverse complement strand
GCAGCAGCGGCGTGATCAGCGGCACGCCGGCTTTCAGGCCGGCCAGGTCGCCCGTCACGGCGATCAGGTCGGGCTGCGCGCGCTGCATTTCGCCCACTGCCCAGCGCAGATTTTCGGCTGTGTAGCGCAGGCCCAGGTGTGTGTCGGTGATCTGCCCGATGCGCAGGCCATCGAGTGCGGGTGGCAGTGTTGGGAAGCGCAGCGTGACATGCTCAAGCGTCGGGTGCGAAGGCTCCCAGACTTTGGAGTAGATCGCGCCAGCCAGGCCAAGCGCGCCCATACCAGCGGCGGCGCGTCGGCCCGCCAGCTTCAGCGCCAGCGCGCCCACGCCAGCGGCGGCGGCCCCCACCCCCAGCCACGCAGGGTTGTTCACCAGGCGCGCCGGGTCGAGTGGATGCCGCTCAGGGCGCTCGGGCGTCAGCCGCCCAAGCGCGCCCGAAAGCTCATCGAGTGTGGTGAACGTTGTTTCCCGCTCAGTGACGAGGTCGAGCTGCGGGGTGGTGTAATGTTGTGGTTCAATTGTTGCCATATGCTCGGCTCCTTGCCGCTAAACAAAGCAAATGCGCCCTCTGTTCGAGCGGCGCCTTTGTCGCAGGGGTAGTATAGAAAATGAAGATGACAAAGAAATGAGCAAAACGGGCGAAAACGTGTAACAAACTGCAAGATGCTACTACACAGGCACATAAAACGCGCGGAGGCATTTGCCTCCGCGCGTCAGGATCATGAAAGGCTACGAAGCCTTAGCGAACCCGGCCACGGCGGAACAGGTTGACAATGCCAAGCAGCACAACCGCGCCAATAAACGAAACCAGCAACGCGCCCAAGCTGAAGTCGCTGTTATTGATGTTCGAGCCGCCCACGCCAAACAGGTTGAACAGGAAGCCGCCCAGGAACGCGCCCACGATACCGACAATGATGTTGAGCAGGGCGCCCTGCTGCGCGTCGGTCCGCATCACAATGCTCGCCAACCAGCCCACCAACGCGCCGAACAGTAGCCACAGAATAAGGTTGATCATGGAAGTCCTCCTGTTGTGTTGTTGAATGGCCCAGCACCTTGGCTGAACCGTCGTTGCCTCTCCTGCCATACACTAAAAGCAAGGGGCGTGCCACGACTCCCATTTTTGGGCAGAACCTTTCCAAAAATCCGACAAAATCTTTTTTGCCTACGCTTCAGCAGCCATGCCGCGCAGCAAGCTGGCGGCGTTTTCGCCCAGCGCGGCCACGGCATAGCCGCCTTCCTGCACTACCAGCGTGGGGAGGCCAAGCGCGGCAATGCGCCGGCCAATGGCGGGGTAGGCTGCGGCGGCAAGCGCGAAATCGCCGATCGGGTCGCCGCCAAAGGTGTCGAACCCGGCCGACAGCACCAGAAAGCGTGGGCCGAAGGCTTGGATCGCCGCCAGCGCCTGATCCAGCACCGCCAGGTAGCGCGCATCGTCGACGCCAGCTTCAAGCGGCAGGTTGAGGTTGAAGCCCGTGCCCGCGCCCGTGCCGCGCTCGTCGGCATAGCCGCCGAAGTAGGGGTACTCGCGCGCCGGATCGGCATGGATCGACACAAACAGCACGTCGTCGCGCCCGTAGAAGATCTGCTGCGTGCCGTTGCCGTGGTGAAAGTCAATATCGAGGATGGCGACACGCGCCGCGCCGCTGCGCACAAGCTGCTCGGCAGCAATGGCGGCGTTGTTCAGGTAGCAGTAGCCGCCGTACATATCGCTGCCGGCGTTGTGCCCTGGCGGGCGGCACAGCGCAAAGGCCAGCGGCTCGCCTTCCAGCAGCAGCGCAGCACCCGTCAGCGCGATGTCGGCCGAGGCGCGGGCGGCGCGGTAGGTGCCGGCCACAATCGGCGCGCTCAGATCGAAGCTGTAGTAGCCGGGCGCGACCAGCGGGTGCAGGCAGCGGCGATCCATCCAGCGCACCGCCAGCGTGCTCGGCAGCACTGCGGCCGGGTCGCCGCCCGCCGCCACCCAGCGCCCATATGCGTGTTCCAGGTAGCCGAGGAAATCGGGCGCGTGCACGGCGTGTAAAGGCGCATCGCCAAATGCGCGCGGTCGTACAATCGGGCCGAGGCCGGCGCGCTCGACTGCTGCGAGAATAATCTCGGCGCGCTCGGGCGACTCGTAGGGCGGGATGAGGCGGCCGTCGAGAAACTCGTGCGGGGCGCGGTGCTGCGCGTGCTCGGGCGAAGCGATTGTGATCATGCGGGCCTCCGTGGTGGCAATTCTCGCGCGCAGTGTACCATACTGCTTCATACGGCAGTGTGGTACACTATAAGGGCGCCACGTGGCCGCCCAGGCACAGTTCCTGCCTATGGCGCCTCAAGCACTCTGTATGGTTGCAGCGAGCAGCCGCAGCCCGCCGACCCCAAACATCACTATGCTAGGCTTACTCAACAAACACAGCTTCATCGCAATTTTCCTAGCAGTTCTGCTTGAGGAGCTTGGCATCCCTATGCCCATTCCCACCGACCTGCTGATTGTGTTTGCGGGCGTGCGCGGCGCGGGTTCGGCGGAAAACCTCGCGATCTGGTTTGTGCTGCTGAATATTGCCTCGGCGGTGGGCGCGAGCGGGCTGTATGCGATTATTCGCCGCGGCGGCCGCCCGCTGGTGGCGCGCTTTGGGCGCTATGTGCACCTGGGGCCGCGCCAGCTCGACCGCGCCGAACGGTTGCTGGCGCGCGGCGGCTGGACAAGCATTGCAGTAGCGCGGGCAGTGCCGGGGCTGCGCTACCTGGCGGTGATCGCGTGCGGGCTGCTGAACATCCCATATGCGCGCTTTATCACCGCACATATTGTCGGATCGTCGGTGTATATCGCGTTGTTTCTCGCGCTTGGCGCGGTGTTCGGGCCAACAGTGGTGCGC
>LJCR01000745.1 GCA_001399705.1 Kouleothrix aurantiaca | reverse complement strand
CGTCGAGCGCATCGGTCTTTTGCGGCCTTGAGATGCATCAAAGCATAGGATAGCAGAGCCGAGCCACTTCTGCGAGCCTTCATTGGTCTTTTGTTGACCCGCCCCACTTGGCGGCTTTTTAGACAAGACGCAGAGAGCGCAGAGGTTGTCGGGTTACTATGTTGTGGGTTGTAGGCTCAATCCCAAAACCCCAGACCCTAAACCCTCATGTGGTTGCAGCTCATGCTCACTGCCAAGTGCTATCTGCCAACTGTTCAGTTCCGTGGTTCTCGGTTCTTTGGTTCTGCGGTTCTGCGGCTCTACGATTCAGCGCTGGCCGTACACGTTTGTATAGCGGTCGTGCAGCTTCTTCACGTCGTCGGGCGCGATCTCGTCGGGCGTGCCGAGCTGCAGTGCATACCAGACCGTGCGCGCCACGTCCTCAGTCATCACGGCAGCCTTGACGGCGGCCTTAGCCGATTTGCCAACGGTGAACACGCCGTGGTTCTTCAGCAGCACCGCCGGCGAGTTGCCAATATGCTCGATCACCTGCTGGCCGATCTCCTCGCCGCCAATTAGCGCAAAACCCGCGCAGGGGATCGGCCCGCCGAACTCGTCGGCGATGGCGGTGAGGTAGACCGGGATGGGCCGGTTGAGCGCGGCGAAGGCGGTGGCGTAGGGCGAGTGCGTGTGCACAATGCCGTTGACGTCGGGGCGGTGGCGGTAGATGTACAGGTGGCTGGCGGTGTCGGAGGATGGCGAAAGCGTGCCCTCGATCACGTCGCCTTCCAGGTCGAGCACAACATGATCTTCGGGGCGCAGGTCGTCGTACATCACGCCGCTGGGTTTGATCACGACCAGCCCGGTCTCGGGGTCGCGCGCGCTGACGTTACCGCCCGTCCATGTCACCAGGCCGTTTTTCGGGAGTTCGAGGTGCAGCTTGTGGAGCTGCTCTTTGAGTGCTTCGAGCATAGTTATTCCTTTTTGCCTGCGGCAGCAAGGTATTTACGTTTTATTGTGTGGTGTTTTCCGCGCATAGCGCGGAAAACACCACACAGCAGGAGAATGAAGTCGTTGTGCTGCCCTGTGAAAGGCGTATCGAAACTTCGTGCTTTTGGAAACCGATCGAAACTTCGTGTCTTCGTGCCTTCGTGGTTTCCGAGATCTTTCTAACCTTCGTGCCTTCGTGCCTTCGTGGTTTCCGAGATCTTTCTAACCTTCGTGCCTTCATGCCTTCGTGGTTACGTTTATTTCAGTGAATCAACAGCAGCGCGCTCGATTGGCAAACCCTGCTTGTAGCGCTCCATGAAGGCCGCGAAGCCCGCCACGTCGGCCGGGTCGGGCGCGACGGTGGTGCCCTGCTCGCCGGCAAAAACCTTCTCGGACAGGTAGCTCGCCAGCGGTTCGCCGGACTCCTTGCGCAGCATATAGGCGGCCAGCAGCGCCATGCCCCACGCGCCGCCTTCGCCGGCAGTTTCCATCACCGAAACCGGCACGTTCATCGCCGCCGCCATCATCTTCTGGCCGACTTCGCGCGTCTTGAAGAAGCCGCCGTGGCCGAGGATCTGGTCGATCTGCACACTCTCGCGCTCGAACAGAATGTCGAGGCCGATCTTGAGCGCGCCAAGCGCGGCGAACAGGTGCGTGCGCATGAAGTTCGCCAGCGTGAAGCGGCTTTCGGGCGTGCGCACGAACAGCGGGCGGCCCGCTTCCATGTGCGTCAGGTGCTCGCCCGAGATGTAGTTGTAGGCCAGCAAGCCGCCGCCATCGGCCTCGCCGGCCAGCGCCCGCTGGTAGAGCATTTCGAACAGCTTCGACTCGCTGATTTCCACGCCCAGCGCCTGCGTGAACTCCTGGAACAGATCGACCCAGGCGTTCAGGTCGGATGTGCAGTTGTTGCTGTGCACCATCGCGACGGGCTTGCCGGCCGGGGTGGTGACCATGTCGATTTCGGGGTAGAGCTGTGAGAGCGCTTTTTCCAGCACGATCATGGCGAAGACCGAGGTGCCGGCCGACACGTTGCCGGTGCGCTCGCCCACGCTGTTGGTGGCGACCATGCCAGTGCCCGCGTCGCCTTCGGGTGGGCAGAACGGGATGCCAGCCTGCAAGCCACCGCTCGGGTCGATCAGGCGCGCGCCTTCGGCGGTGAGCGCGCCGGCCGCCTCGCCAGCCACCAGCACCTTCGGCAGAATGTCGCCGAGCTGCCACGCAACCCCGGCATCCTTCAGGCGCGCATTGAACTGCGCCAGCCGGGCCTGATCGTAGTCGTTGGTCGTGCTGTCGATCGGGAACATGCCCGACGCCTCGCCAATGCCCATGACCTTCTCGCCGGTCAGCTTCCAGTGGACATAGCCGGCCAGCGTGGTGAGAAAGGCGATGTCGCTGACGTGGGCTTCACCGTTGAGAATTGCCTGATCGAGGTGGGCGATGCTCCAGCGCTGCGGGATGTTGAACTGGAATAGCTTGGTGAGCTGCTCGGCGGCCTGGCCGGTGATGGTGTTGCGCCAGGTGCGGAACGGCGCAAGCAGCTCGCCAGCCGCGTCGAAGGGCAGGTAGCCGTGCATCATGCCGCTGAAGCCGATCGCGCCAACGGTGCGGAGCGGCACGCCATATTGCGTCTGCACGTCATTCGCAAGCTCGCGGTAGCTGGCCTGCAAGCCCGCCCACACCTCGTCGATGTGGTAGGTCCACACGCCGTTTTCGTAGCGGTTTTCCCACTCGTAGCTGCCCGAGGCGATTGGCGCGTGGCCCGCGCCCAGCAGCATGGCCTTGATGCGCGTTGAGCCGAACTCGATACCAAGAACCGTCTGGCCGCCCTCGATGGCCTGCCGTGTGTCGTTTTGATTCATGGTCAGCTCCGTGCAGCAAAAAACGTGTACAC
>LJCR01000744.1 GCA_001399705.1 Kouleothrix aurantiaca | reverse complement strand
CCATCGGGCTCGCGCCAGTAGTCGTAGAGCGGGACGATGTAGGGATGCTCGAGGCGGGCGACGAGCTGGGCTTCGCTCTCGAAGCGGCGGATGAACTCGGGATGGTTGGCGTACTGGGGCAGGATGATCTTGATGGCGACCTCGCGGCCGACCTGCGGCTGGTAGGCGCGATACACCGCGCCATAGCCGCCTTCGCCCAGCTGGGCGCGAAGCTCGTAGCCCTTCACAGCCTGCGACAATCGTTCTTCAATCATATACCAGCCCTCCACAGCGCCCATGTGGCGTCTTTTCAGCTATGGCCGGGCATGCCCAGCCGATGGGAATTGCTTCTGTTGCCCTATCACAACGCCGATAGTGCATATCTTAGCCTGAAAGCTTTGTATAGTGAACGTAGCAAACTGATCTTTTTGGTAAGATCGAGTCGTCTGAGCACTGATCAGGACATAACTAGCGTGGGAGTTCACCGGCATCATACACCAAGTTGAGGTGAATTTCTACAGAAACTTGCCGAACCAGCCGCGAAATGATTCGTTGCGGCTTTGCGAAGCCATGCGCGAAGAGCGTGCAAAAGGACTTTTGATCCCCGCACGCTCTTGTTGCCTGCCGCAGATGATGTGGAGCGGGCTAGTTTTGCGAACAACCGCTCAGTTCAAGCTGATAATATGCGGCCTGATCGCACGTTAGATCGGGAATATGGCGGTGTGCGCGTGTCCAGTTAATCAGTTCATTCAGATTGTCAATGCGCCAGGAACGCACAACTCCATCGGTTGCTCCAGAGTAAGCGGTATGGCCGTCGGGCGCCCAGGCCACCGCGCGCACGATGCCGGTGTGCCCCGAGAAGCGCCGGATGGCATTGCCAGTGGCAAGCTCCCATAGAATAACGTCGGTGTCGGTGGAGCCCGAGAGCGCGGTGGTACCGTCGGGGCTGAAGGCAACAGCGCGAACGGCCGCGGTATGCCCAACCATGCGGTGTAGTATTCTGCCGCTGGCTACCTCCCACAGCAACACCAGGCGATCGTCGCCGCTGGAAAGCGCAGTGGCGCCATCGTTGCTAAACACCACCTGGCGCACCGTCGCCGTGTGCCCTTTGAAACGGCTCAGCTCCTTGCCGCTGGCGATATCCCAATGAATCACCTGTGAGTCGCCCGAGGCGGAAAGAAACGTTTTGCCATCGGGACTGAACGTTACGTAGAAAACTTGATCAGTGTGGCCGTCGAACTGTTTGATAAGCGAGCCACTCGTGATATCCCACAGCAAAATGCTTTTGTCGACGCCACTCGAAAGCGCGGTAGTGCCATCGGGGCTGACGGCCACCGCGCTGACGCCATCGGTGTGATGCTTAAGCACGTGCAGCGGGCTGCCGTCCGCCACGTTCCACACAATAACGGTTTTATCCTGCCCACCGGTCACCAGTTTGCTGCCGTCGGGACTGAGCGCCGCGCCAAAAACCGCGCCGTCGTGGCCGGCGAAGGTGCGCACTATCGCGCCTGTGGCGATCTCCCACAGAAAAACCCGGCCATCCGACGACGCCGAAAGGGCGGTTTTTCCATCGGCTGAAACGAGCAGGCGGTTGATGCTATCGCTGTGGCCGGTGAATGTGCCAATCTGCCCGCCGGTAGTAAGATCCCACAGTCGTAGCGTGCCGTCGATCGAGGCCGATAGAACCTGATCTCCATCTTTCGTAAATGCGAAATCGCGCACCGAGCCGCCGTGACCATTCAGGAAGCTAATGAAATCGCCAGTGCTGGGGTTCCACAGTCCCAGGCGGGTATCGCGCGAGCTCGAAACAATCAGCTTGCCATCGGGGCTGAAGCGGGCCTTCCAGACGTCGTTGGTGTGCCCGCGGAAAAGATGGATCTGCTCGCCCGTTGTAAGATCCCACTGAATGATTGTGCGATCTTCGGATGTCGACACGGCGCTGGTGCCGTCGGGGCTAAATTCTGCGTCCCAGACACTGCGCGTGTGGCCTTCGAATGTTTCGAGCTGCGCGCCAGTATTGGCATCCCACAGCCGCATGGTTGTATCCATCGAGCCAGAAAGCAGCTTGGAGCCATCGGGGCTGAACGCAATGCTCTGCACCGGCTGCGTATGGCCAGTGAACGTCCGAATTACTTCGCCGGTCTCGATGTTCCAGAGCTTGATGGTGCTGTCTTTCGAGGCGGTGGCGGCGGTGGTGCCGTCGGGGCTCAGGGCGACATCGTTCACCAAGTCGAGGTGCCCGGTAAGCTCGCGCGTGGCCTTGCCGGTGGCAACGTCCCACACTAACACAAGTTTCTTGTCGTCGGAAGAAACGGCACGCGTGCCGTCGGCGCTTATACTCACGCTCAGAAGTTTGCCAGCGTGGCCACTAAATGTGCGGATGGGCTCGTTCGATGCTCGATCCCACAAGATCAGCGTCTTGTCGTCGCTGGCCGACAAAAACGTTTCGTCGTTGGGGCCAAACACAACCGCTTGGACGCCTGCTTTGTGTTGGCTGTAGACATGGTGGGTGCCGCGCGCATAGGCGGCTTCCGAGAGCACCGCTTCCGATTGGGTCACCTGCGCATCGCCAGTGTTTGCGGCAATTGCAAGCGAAAGTGCCAGGTCGGTATTGCCTTTGTTCAGCGCGGCTTGTGCCCCTGCCGCCAGAGCGAGCTTTTTTGCTTCGGCGGCGCTGCGCTCGGCAGCCAGTTTCTGCTGTTGGGCGTTGGTCGCCTCGGTTTCGGCGCGCCTGGCATTCGTATCGGCACGCTGCGCCTCGGCTTTGGCTTGATCGGCGCTTACTTTTGCCTGCTGTGCGCTGGTATATGCCTGGCTGCGCTGGGAGAAGGCGAACAGCGCCAGCAGCAAACCCGCCACCGCCGCCACGCTCGCCACCCCCACC
>LJCR01000742.1 GCA_001399705.1 Kouleothrix aurantiaca | reverse complement strand
CTGGTGAGCCTGTTCCTGCTCGAAGGCGGCGAGCTGGTGCTGAAGCATCAGAAGGGCTACAGCCATATGCTCAAGCGTGTGCCGCTTGGGCGGGGCATTATTGGGCGGGCGGCGAAGAACGGCAAGCCCGTGCTCGTCGAAGACGTGCAGAACGACCCCGATTATATTGGCGTCTACGAGGGTATTCGCTCCGAGCTGTGCGTGCCACTGTTCAACCAGGGGGCGATTGCCGGCGTGATCAATATCGAAAGCACCGCCGAGCAGCCGCTCACCATCGACGATCTGCGCATGATGACGGTGATGGGCGAGCAGATCGACATTGCGATCAACCGCGCGTGGCTGTTTGCCGAGGCGCGGCGCGAGCGCGACTTCAATACCGCGCTGGTCGATACGCTCGACAGCCTGGTGGTAGTCGTTGATCGCACCGGCCAGTTCGTGCGCTTCAACCAGGCCTGCGAACGTATCACCGGCTATTCGTTTGATGAAATGCGTGGCCGCTACCTGTGGGAAACCGTGCTGTCAGGCCAGGAGCGCCCGCGTGTCGAGGCGAACTTCGCGGCAATGCTGGCGGGCGGCCTGCCCGCGCCCGACGAAATCGAGCTGCTGACTCGTTCCGGCGAGCGCCGCTTGATCGCCTGGTCGTATACGCTGCTGCGCGATGCCAATGGCCAGCCCGAATATTTCATTGGCACCGGCATCGACATCACCGAGCAGCGCCAGGCCGCCGCCGCCCTGCACGACAGCGAGAAGCGCTACCGCGAGCTGGTGAACAACAGCCAGGGCCTGATCTGCTCGCACGATCTCGACGGCGTGCTGCGCTCGATCAACCCTGCGTCGACGGAGTTGCTGGGCTACCAGATCGATGAAATGGTCGGGCACAATCTGCGCGATTTCCTTGCCCCAGAGGCAGAAAAGCACTTCGACTCCTACCTCCACGCCGTCGCTACCAAGCGGGTGGCCCACGGCCAGCTGCATATTCGCACCAAAGATGGCAGTACGCGCGTGCTGCTGTACCGCAATATGCTCTACACCGAAGCCGGTGAAACGCCCTACGTTATGGGCTATGGGCAGGATATCACCGACCTCAAGCGCGCTGAAGAAGCGCTCAGCGCCAGCGAGGCGATCTTGCGCAGCTTCTACGACAGCACGCCCCTCATGATGGGCGTCGTCGAGCTGCAGGACGACGATATCCTCCACCTGTCCGACAACAAGGCCACCGCCCAGCTGTTTGGCCGCACGCAGCAGCAGATGCGCAATCAGCGCGCCAGCGCCATGGGTATCCCGCCCGAGCAGCTAGCAGTCTGGGTCAAGCACTACCGCGAAAGCCAGCGGCGCGGCGGCCCGATGACGTTTGAGTATAAGCAGGTGGTGAGCGGCATGACGCGCTGGTTCTCGGCGACGGTCTGCCCGATCAACCTTGCCGCCGGCCATACCCCGCGCTTTTCGTATGTTGTGGACGACACCACCGCGCGCAAGATGGCCGAGGCTGCGCTGCGCGAAAGCGAAGCCCGCCACCGCACCCTGATCGAGCAGTTGCCGGCGATCATCTATACTGCCGACCTGGATCCATCAAGCCCAACGCGCTATGTCAGCCCGCAGATCAAGGATATTCTTGGTTTCACGCCTGCCGAATGGCTGGCTGACGCCAACTTGTGGCTTGAGCAGATTTACCCCGACGATCGGCAAACTGTGCTGGCCGCTGTGGCAAAAGTGCAAAGCAGCACCGAGTCCTATTCAAGCGAGTACCGCGCCATCCGCCGCGACGGTGAGATCATCTGGCTGCGCGACACCGCAAAAACCGTGTACGACGTGCATAACAATCCGCTGTTTATGCAGGGCCTGACGATCGATATCACCGAGCAGCGCCAGGCCGAAGAAACCCGCGCCCGGCTGGCCGCAATCGTCGACTCCTCGGGCGATGCGATCATCGGCGTGGGGATGGACAGCCGGATCATGAGCTGGAATGCCGGCGCCGAGCGCATGTGCGGCTACGACGCGAAGGAAGTGATCGGGCGATCGATTCTCAAGATGGTGCCGGCAACCATGCGTAACGAGCGCATGACGCTCTACGACGAGCTGGCACGCGGCGACGAGGTAGTGCACAACGAAACCCGCTGGAGGCATAAGGACGGCCACCTGATCGATGTGGCGCTCACGATCTCGCCGATCAAGGGCGTGGATGGCCTGGCAGGGTTTGCCATTATTGCGCGCAATATCACCGACCGCAAGCTGGCCGAGGCCGAGCTGGCGCAGGCCCGCGACGCCGCGCTGGAGTCGTCGCGCCTGAAGTCGGAATTCCTCGCAACCATGAGCCACGAGATCCGCACGCCCATGAACGGCGTGATTGGCATGAGCGAGCTGCTGATCGACACGCCGCTCGACGACACGCAGCGCGAATTTGTCGATACAATCAACAGCTCGGCCCAGGCGCTGCTGACGATTATCAACGATATTCTCGATTTCTCGAAGATCGAGGCCGGCCACATTTCGCTCGCGATCGAGCCACTGTCGATTGCCGACCTGATGGCCAGCGTGGTGAGCCTGATGAGCGGGCGCGCGCGCAGCAAAGGGCTCTCGCTGCTTACCGAGATCAGCGCCGACGTGCCGGCACTGCTGGCCGGCGATGCCGGGCGCTTGCGGCAAATTCTTTTGAATTTGATCGGCAATGCGGTGAAATTTACCCACGAGGGCGGCGTGTCGATGCGCGTGGAAACCGAGCAGCGCGAGGCCGACATGCTGGTGCTGCGCTTCCTGGTGAGCGATACCGGCATCGGTATTCCGGCGGCCGCGCAGGCGCGCATGTTCCAGCCCTTCACCCAGGCCGATGGCTCGGTGACGCGCAAGTATGGCGGCACTGGCCTGGG